>JBBQRJ010000077.1:0-13990 GCA_038214955.1 Aggregatilineales bacterium
GAATTGCAGCGCCACGATCACGATGACAGGGGCGAGGAACAACACGAACAGGGTGAGTTGGGCGTCAATCACCAGCAGATAGCCGATGAGCAGGACAACCAACAGCAGTTGACTCATCAGGTCGAGCGTGAGCGCAACGACATTCGAGAATGCTTGCGTGTCTGAGGTGACCCGACTGACAATCTTCCCCGAAGGGAAGGAGTCGTAAAACGAGAGATCGCGCTTTAAGACAGCATCGAACGCATCTTCGCGCACTTTCAAAACGACGCTTCCGATCACATCAGCCGATAGCCAGCGTCGCAGCATATTGAATAGAAAACCCGAACACGCCAGCGCCGTAATCACGATGATGAACGGCACAAGATTGGTGGCAGAGTCTAGCTGTAGTTGATCAATGCCGCGTGAGATGAGGAGCGGTAAACCCGTTTCCACCATCGCACCCAACACAATCGCCCCCGCAACGATCACCATTTTCCTGACGTGCGGGCGGAAGTACTGTGCGATTCGACGGACAAGCGCACGATCATCATACTGACGATCATACGCTTCGCCATCGAGTCCATCCATAATAAAACCCATTGTTGTTTCCCCCTTAGGCAGGAACAGTTTCTAGCGGTGGCAGTTCAATATCATAACGGGCAAAGATGCGGCGGTAGTGGGTGGATTGGCGCAGCAGTTCATCATGGGTGCCGCGTGCCACCAATTTACCGTGATCTACCACTAAGATATGATCCGCCCAGCGAATCTGTGACAGGCGATGTGTGATCAACAGGGTGGTGCGTCCCTCTTGGGCGCGACGGATCGCCTTCTGAATTTCGTCTTCGGTGGCGCTGTCAATCGCGCTGGTCGAGTCGTCCAGAACGAGGATGCGCGGGTTGCTGAGGAAGGCGCGGGCAAGGGCAATGCGCTGGCGCTGACCACCGGACAGGGTGACGCCGCGCTCACCGACAACCGTCTGGTAACCCTCTGCGAACGACATAATGAAGTCATGGGCTTGGGCTTCACGCGCCGCCTGTTCGATCTGCTCCTGAGTCGCGTCTGGCACGCCGAAGCCGATGTTTTCAGCGAGGTTGCGCGAGAACAGGAATACGTCCTGCTCGATTCTCGAAATTTGCGAACGCAAGCTGGTCAAGTTCCATTCGCGCACGTCTATCCCGTCGATCAAGATGCGCCCTTCCGTCGCGTCATAGGTGCGGTTGATCAGTTCGGTGAGCGTCGATTTGCCTGATCCGGTTTGACCGACAATCGCCACTGTATCACCCGACTTGACATGGAAAGACACGTTTTCGAGAACTAAACCATCTTCGTAACCGAACGAGACATTTTCAAATACAATGTCGCCGTTGATGGTCGCTGTATGACCTGCTGTATTCTGGTCAAGATCGGTTTCAGCCGTGATGATCCCCAGAATACGATTCGCGCTGGCGATCCCAAGCTGGAGCAGGGTAAACGCGAACAGCGAAATGAAGGTGGGGAAGCGCAGCAAGTTGAACAAGCCAACCCATGCGATGATGTCCGAAATTTGGATGCGTCCAATGCTGTAGAGATAGGTCGCATGAAGGAAACCTAAACCGAACGCGATTCCGTAGAGGAGCAAAGGCAGATAACGCGCTTCGATCCAGCCTTGACGCACGTAGAATCCGCGAAACAAACGTGCCTTGCGGCGGAACTTGCGCCGTTCAAAAGGTTCGCGGGCGCTTGCCTTCACGATTTCAATACCAGAGATGGTTTCTTCTGCGACAGCGTTCATCTTGCCGAACTGTTCACGCTGGCGGTAAGCAACAGGATTCAAGCGCCGCACATACACCCGTGAACTGAGGATGTAACTCGCTACGAACAAGAGGGGAACAATCAAGAGTTCGACTCTGATTGATGCGATGAAGATCGTAGGGATGGTGAACCCCAGAATAATATCCAAGATGAATAGAACACCGGGGAGTACCATGCTGCTCAACTGCTGCATATCGTCGGTTGCCATCGCCATGATGTCGCCAGTACGCTGGCGATCATGGAAGGTTTGACTTTTGCCGAGCAAACTGGCGTAAAGTTCGTGACGGGCGCTTGTTTCAAGTCGTAACGCTAAAACGGCGAGGGCGAGTGCCTGAATCAAGCCTGTGATACCGCTCACCATAAAGACCGCCAGCGTTATCAGCGAAATAGTGAGCAGAGCATCAGGCGCGGTTGGGTTGATGATTTCCTGAGCGGCTCTGCCGATCATCACCTGCCCCTGTGAATAGAGGAAGTAGCTGATGAGGCTGAAAAGAATCGTCCCGATGAGAAAAAGACGATGCTGCCAAAGGTGGGAGAGTATCCAACGGGTAGCATTTTTGTGGTTGTACCGGGGTAAACCCGGTACAGTGAACTCGCTGTGTGTGGTCAAACGTCAGTCCTTTCGGTTGCCGTAATCCTGTATGCGCCAAAAGGCTCTTTTGTGAATAAACACACAGCAGACCCGTCGCTTGACGCAAACGGGTCTGCCATGATAGGACGCTTTGCTGGTTTCCACCCGTTACAAGGCGTCTAATATATTTTAATCCCTGCAAATCCCCAAAATCAGAACGCTGGTATTAAGGGTGTCACTTACTGAATTTTCATGACGGCGAAACCCACGCCTTAAGCCTCAGATACCCGTAAATTACGCTACCTAAAGCCCCGTTAAAAGCCCGGAAATAGGCTTTTTTAAGCCCTATCGCTCATACCCAGTTTTCGGGAAATTCCCCGAAAAATTTTGAGAACGTCTGGGCGGGCGGAAACCAGTACAACGACCCGCCCAGAATTCCCCAAAAAATTTAACCGGCAAGCGCCATATGACTGATCGCATCACGTAGTTGTCGTAAACCGAGACTCTTTTCCTTTCTGACCAATTCTTCTTTAATGCCTAACTGCTGTGCAATTTCGGCGGTGGTGTAACCGTCTTCGTACATCAACATCACCCGCGCACGCCGCGGAGGAAGCTGAGTCAGCGCCCGGTGAAGGGCTTCATGTTCTTTCCAATGTTCCGCGTATTCGTGATCTTCGTTGTCTTCTGCCAGCACTTCGTAGAAATCATCTAGCGGAACTTGCCCGGTATGCTTGCGTGATGCTTCCATAATTTTGTACCACGCGATTTTCTTGAGAAATGCGGTGAACGGCAGGTTTCGATCCTGATATTCACCCCGTTCTACTTTCAGATAACCGAGGATGAGCGCCTCTTGCAGAATTTCTTCGTCGTCCGTCGTTGTCCCGTTGCTCCATCGAATAAACTTGAGTACGGGATCGCTTCCGCCGAGTGACAGCCATTCGTTCCATGCACGGACACGGTCAGCCGGATCATCATTGCGGACGGGTAACATGCGCTGAACAAGCGCATGGATGGACACCGGCAAACTTGAACACACAACCATAGAATTTATCCTTCCAAATTGCGTCTGATGGGGATATGCAGTTGTTAAGGTACGTGCGAACCATCCCTAGGTGAACGGCTCACTTTTGCTATATGAACTTGATACGGCGAAGTGTGACAAAGTGTTCAATATCGACATTTCCAAGTATACAATTAGAATATTTTTTCTGCAAGTGGTCTTTTCTGAACCCTAAGAAAAGACACTTAATTGTAACTGTGATTAAGTTGAAGAACGTACAAAAATCTTGGTTTGCTAGTACTTGTTCGCTATAATCACGCGATCTCTATTATAATGACCATTGGTTAATGGTGGCTTTATGCCTTCAGGGGCGCAGCAGCATCGCAATCTGCTGTGCTATGTAAGGTGGCACACTCATAGTACAGGAGAAATAAACACACATGCGAACTTTTAGATTCTCGGCACGTTTTCGACTCGTCTTCGCAATGGCAATACTATTCACATTGGTTTTCAGCACCCAGATCATGCCCGTGTTCGCCGCTGCAATTACGGTGAACAGTTTAGTGGATGGCGCTCCGGCTGTGGATGGTTTATGCACCTTGCGCGAGGCAATCCAAAACGCCAACGATAATTTGGCGACAAACGCTGACTGCGCCGCCGGGGCGGGCGCCGATGTCATCGGTTTCAGCGTTTCTGGCACAATCAACTTGAATGCGGCACAAGGGCAGTACATCATTTTGGATACGACGGGTTCGTTGACCATCAATGGCAGTGGTATTACCATTCTCGGAACAACCACCTCGGGTGGTCCGCGTATTTTCCATGTTGGCAACGCCACGACGAACGATCAGGTAGCTCGCACGCTGATCCTCAATAGTATTGCCATCCAGCGCGGCGGCGGTACCGGGACGAGTTTAGGTCAGCCCAGCCAATTTGGAGGCTGTATCCTTGTCGCGCCTAACAGCACCGTTACCATTAATGGCAGCACCATCGGCGGCGCGACAGTGGCGCTTGGCTGCCGTGCTACGAACGGCGGCGGTATTTACGGCGATGAGAATGCTACTGTTACGTTGGACAGCGGCACCATTTTACGGCGCGGAACGGCTACGACCAATGGCGGCGGTGTCTTTATCATCACAGGTACGCTCAACGTCATCGGTGGTTCGTGCATCATCAACAGTTCAGGCACTTTTGGTGGCGGCGTCTTCCTAGGCGACAACGCCTTCCTGAATCTGGGCGACGGATCAACCACAGGCTTTTTGATCAGCAATACAGCCGCTCACGGTGGTGGTGTGTATGTTGATACCAATGGTGGATTTACGGGCAACCTTGGACGTATCTTCAACAACGTCTCGTCACTAGGTTCAACTGGTTCCGGCTATGAAGCCGCCGGCGGTGCTTTCAGCCGTTCCTGCGTCAATTGCTGTATCGTGAATAATACTTCAGACGCTGGCAGCGGCATCTACTCCGTCTATCAACCCGCGCAAGGTCTTGACAGCAGCTTCAATGGCAACTGGTGGGGAAGTTCGTGGGGTCCTCGTGGTATCGACCTTCCCGGTACGAGCAGTGACGCCTCATGGGGCGACAGCATTAGCGGTCCTGGTACTTCGGGTAACGGCATTGATATTACCCTGACCGATGCTAATCCGGCTCCGGGGGGGCAGAGTATGCCGCAGGTAGCTTCGTACCTCACTTCGGGTCCTAGCGATTGCAGCAATGACATCTGCACATCACCATCCTCAGTGGATCCATCGGCGCGTTCCTGCGTCGCTACCAAGAGCTAGTTAGGTGCGGTAATATAAATCAAAACGCGGAGCATTTGCTCCGCGTTTTTTGTTGCATTTTTGAAATTTGAGAACGTTATTGCTGCTGCTGTTGTTGGATTTGCTGAACCGCTGCGTCATCGTCTGGATTCCAACCCGCGATTGGCAGAATGACATCCAATTCATAGGGTTTTTCGGCAGGGGTGATGTGGACTTCGACTTCTAGTTCGCTTTCGGCTTTCCCCTTGAAAATGCCGCGAGTAGGCGGAACATCGGTATAGTCGCGCCCTACGGCGACGCGAATATGGCGCTCCCCTGCAATCACATTATTGGTCGGGTCGAAGCCGATCCAACCGAGCGACGGCAAATAAACTTCCAACCATGCGTGGCTGGCATCGGGTGTAGAGCGTTCGGTATCGTCTGTGCGATGAAACAAGTATCCGCTGACATAACGGGATGGAATGCCTAACGAGCGTGTTACTCCAATCATGATGTGGGTGAAGTCCTGACAAACGCCTTTGCGACTTTCGAGCGCATCATCAATCAGGGAATCGACAGCGGTGACATTTGGCACATAGTCAAAGGCATCGTAGATACGGGAATTCAGTTGATGTAAGAAGGTGAGCGGGTCTGAACTTCGCTTCACGCCCAACTCACTCACAAAGTCACTCAAGAGTAGGCTGTCGGGGATACGTGCGCTCGGCATGAGCATATCCCAGAAGTCTCCTTGCTTCACGGCAATATCCAGTGCGTCCCAATCTGCCTCTGTAAGGTGAGCGGGCAGCGGTTCTAGCGGCAGTATTTCGACAGTCGATTCGGCGGTGATGATCATGGCTTCGTGGAACGAAGGAACGTTGAAGAAATGGACGGCATTACCAAGAAAATCGTAGGTTTCACTGATGCGGACTTGAGGATAGGTGCCTAGTTTGAAGCGCAAACATCGCTGTGTGCCTTCGCTGCGCGGCTGCATATGCACTTCGGTGACGCTCTCGCTGATTGCAGAGGTGTAGTGAAACTGAGTTTTGTGCTGAACTGCATAGTACATCACGACACCAATTCATCAATAGGATACACGATATATGCATCGTAGATTGCCGTATGAATATACTCGCATTGTGCGAGAACGTCATCTAAGTACGCATATAAGCCGTTCATGGCAATTTCGTCAATTTGCCCGTAGTCGAAGGTCGCCCGCAACCGTCCTCCCAAGCGATTGACACTCTTTGCCCGCTTGCTCTCGGTCATTTGGGTGAGTGCTTGCAGAGCCGCCGATAGGCTGTTGACTGCAAAGCGTATGGAATGTGGAAAATCGGGATTGAGGATGAGAAACTCGGCAACGCGATTCGGGCGAAGGTCGGCTGTATAGACTTTGCAGTAGGCTTCAAAGGCGGTGCAGGATTTGAGCAGACCAATCCATTCCAAGAAATCTTCCGTCACGCGGGAATGAAAATCAAGGTGGCTGTAGGCGCTGAAATGCGCTTCGAGCATCCGTGCAATGCCACAGGCACGTTCGACTGAACGCCCGATCTGGATGAACTGCCAGCCCTCACCGTGAGTCATGGTCGAGTCGGAGATACCCTGAAACAGGTGACAGCCTTCTTTGACGCCGCGAAAAAACTCGTGGGGTTGATCATCCCATATTTCCTCAAGGCTTGCGCTGCGAACTTGGAGCGACAGGCGGTTGACCTGTTCCCACATTTCAGAGCTAATCTGTTCGCGTACATGGCGGGCATTCTCTCTCGCCGCGCTGATGCACGCCACAATCGAATTGTTTTTGCGCGGGTCAAAGGTGAGCAACTGCGTGAGCATATACGGGTCACAGGGACCCTCTGGCATCGCAATATGCAAGCTGTTCATCACCCGTTCCCAACTGCGTTCCGCCGATACGGGTGCAAGGTCGAGCATGAGGTGTAACTGTAAATCGAGCATACGGGCGGTGTGTTCTGCCCGCTCCAAATACCGACTCATCCAGTAGAGAGAATCTGCAACTCGTGACAGCATGGTAGAACTCCTCAGTTAAAAGTTGAAAGTCAAAAGCTAAAAGCTCACCTCACGCAGGGTGTCCGTTTGACCCCCACCCCGCTCGCTGCGCTCGCCTCCCTCCCCCGAATTCAGGGGAGGGCGCCAACAGGAGTCTGCTTGTTCCCCTCCTCGAATTCGGGGAGGGGTCGGGGGTGGGGTCAGAAATAACGATCTGCGTAAGGTGAGTTAAAAGTAAGAGATGAAACGATAGTCACTACTTCTAACTTTGGCTTTTCACTCGTTTAGTACCCACGTATCTTTACTGCCGCCACCCTGTGATGAATTGACGACTAATGACCCACGCTTTAGCGCAACTCGTGTCAAGCCGCCGGGGACAATGGTGACTTGATCGCCGCTGTAGAGAATGTACGGGCGTAAGTCAATGTGCCGCGCCTCGACACTGCCATCAATGAAGCAGGGCGCACGCGAAAGCGCCAGCGTCGGCTGTGCGATGTAGTTGCGCGGGTCGGCGTTGATTTTTTCCCGAAACTGTTCCCGCTCTGCAATGCTGGCATGGGGTCCAATCAACATACCGTAGCCACCCGACTCGCCTACCGCTTTGACGACTAGTTTATCCAGATTGTCTAACACGTAGCGGCGTTGTGTATCATCCGAGAGCAAATAGGTCTCGACATTGTTGAGAATGGGGTCTTGCTGCAAGTAGTAGCGAATGATCTGAGGCAGGTAAGCGTAAATGGCTTTATCGTCTGCCACGCCTGTACCGATGGCGTTGGCAAGCGCCACATTTCCCGAACGGTACACGTTGAGCAATCCGGGAACGCCTAACAAGCTATCAGGACGGAAGGCAAGCGGATCGAGAAAATCATCATCGAGGCGGCGGTAAATCACATCGACTCGCTGCAAGCCCGCTGTGGTACGCATGTAAACCACATTGTCATGTACCAGTAGGTCGCGCCCTTCGACCAACGTCAGCCCCATTTGCCGCGCAAGAAAAGCATGTTCAAAATAGGCAGAGTTGTAGACGCCGGGGGAGAGCAAAACAATATTCGGGTCAGAGCGGCGTTTGGGGGCAAGCGCCCGCAGCGTTGAAAGCAGCGCCTGACCATAATGATCAACCGAACGTACACCATGTGTGCTGAACAACCGCGGAAACACGTATTTCATGACCTGCCGATTCGCCAGCATGTACGAGACGCCGCTCGGCACGCGCAAGTTGTCTTCAAGGACGACGAACTCGCCTGACGACACACGAATTAAATCTGTGCCGACAACCGCGACATAGACATCGTTCGGGACGCGCACGCCGCGCATTTGACGGCGGTAGTATTTGCAACTGTAGACTAGATCACGCGGGATAGTGCCATCATTCAAGATATGCCCATCGTGATAAATGTCTTTCAAGAACAGGTTGAGCGCGGTAATTCGCTGCGCTAACCCCCGTTCGATCACATCCCATTCGGCGCTTGTGATGATTCGCGGGAGGAGATCGTAAGGAAAGATGCGCTCTGTCCCCTCATCGTTGCCGTAGACCGTAAACGTGATCCCTTGATGTAAAAATGAGAGATCGGCGGCTTGTTGGCGTTCTTTGAGTTCGTTAGGCGGCATTTCAAGCAAACGCTGATAGACTTCGCGGTAATGGTCGCGGGTTGTCCCATCAGAATCGAACATCTCATCGTAAGCCCCATCAAGCTGGTAATTCTTGAAGGGTGGAGGGAAACGAAAATTGGGAGCGTTCATATTTGTCGGCAGTTGATTAGTCCAATAACGTCATTATAGTGCAATATTTACAAAGCATTATGCTTGTTTGCCACAAAAGGGCGTAGGCGATTTTGTGAAAAGTTCACAAACGTGTTCGCGTACTTTGTCTGTATTTTCATTATGCCTCGTGTGCAGAATTCTATGTTAAGCTGTCCATATGAGCAATGAAGCCTACTATCAAGAACGTATCCGTAAGCTGGAAGAAGAACTGGACTCGCTGACAGCGGCATTGGCGCAAGCGTGGGATCAGCTTGTGCCGTTTTTGCAAGAAGCGCCGCAGCAAGCGAATTCCAGCCGGGACATTGCGCCGATCATCGAAGCCGTGATGACGGGTCTGGATGCTTCGCTCGGCGCGGTTTATCTGCTGCCGCGTGAGGGACAACCCGAAGAATGGTTTATCCTACCGGATGATCAGGTGGCGTATAACGCGCTGCAACCCTTCCTCGAAGCGTTAGTCAAGCAGCGAGAAGTACAGTGCGCGTTCGATGTTGCTACGCGGCGCGGGGGTAAAACGCTGTGGATGTTTATGCCGATGAGCGTCAGCGGGGCGGTGATCGGTGCGCTTGGGGTGGGGTTTGACGATCAAAACCATGAATTGAGCGCCCTCGATACGCGAATGCTCAGCCGCATGAGCGAACGCGCTGCGAATCAGGTGATGGCGGCACGTCTTGAAGAAAGCCGCGCCCGCGAAGCCAAGTTCATTCACGAAATTGAGATCGCCGGAAGTATTCAGCGGTCTATTCAGCCTTCGTCAGAGCCAGAGGTCGCTAATCTGGATACAGCGGCAGAATGGCAGCCCGCCAGCGATGTGGGCGGCGATGCATGGGGATGGGTCATACAACCGTCGGGTAAACTCGCGTGTTTCATGGTTGATGTGGCGGGAAAAGGACTGCCCGCTGCGCTGGCTGCGGTGTCGCTTCATACCGCAATGAGATTGGTTTTGAGCCTTGATCTGAGTCCTGCCGAAACGCTGAAAATTATTAACCGGGAGTTTTACGAACCGTATACGAACGCGGGCATTCTGGCAACTGCAATGGTGATCGCCATTAATCCTCAAACAGGTGAATTTGAACATGCGAACGCCGGACACGTCCCCACGCTCATTCGCATCAATAAGCAGTGGCAAACTTTCCCGGCAACCATGCCGCCCCTCGGCGTGCTGCCTGATGTGACGCCAGACGCACAACCGGGCGTGTTGAACTTTAGCGACATGGTGATCGCCTACAGTGACGGCTTAAGCGAAATTGAGACGGGCGGCAAAATGTGGGGAGAAGCGGGGTTGTTGAATGCGATTCCCGCCCATTTTGACCGTATGCGTGAGGTGGTGGATTCCGTATTTAGTCAAGCGAGAGCTTTTCGCGGCAATATTGCGCCCCATGATGATCAAACGCTGATGGCACTGCAATTTCTTGGGGGCAGAACGTGACCCTCACCATTCCGGCGACGTTTCAAGCGTTAGAGAAAATTACCGATTTCATGACGCCGCTCACATCACATCTTAACCCCGACACACAGTCAGAGATTGTTCTGGCAGTCCATGAACTATGCATGAACATTGTGCAGCACGCTTATGCGGGTGATTCCGGGGTGATTGAACTGCAAGCTAAATGCGATAGACAGCGGCTTGAAGTTGCCATACGGGATCACGGTAGAAATGCCTATGTTGCGCTGGATGAGATTACGCCGCCGAACATTCATGATTACCCGGAAAGTGGATGGGGCATTTATATCGTTCATCAGGTGATGGACAGTGTTGAGTATCAACGTTCTGGCGGGCAAAATCAGTGGTATCTTGTAAAGAACCTCGTGGAGCTTCACACATGAATATGCTCGTTGTTGATGACGAAAGCGCCACACGTCGTCTTGTGGCTTACACGCTGAAATCGATGAATGTTGAAGTGACCGGCGTGGAAAATAGCACAGAGGCGATGCAAATTGCCCGTGAAAACGCCTTTGAACTGATTTTGCTCGACATTAATTTGCCGGGTATGGATGGGTTCACGCTGTTACAAACACTGCGTACCCTGCCTCATTTGATCGACGTTCCGATCATCATGTTTACGGCACGCAGCAACCCTAACGACGAAATGCGAGCAAGCGAACTGGGCGCAAGTGGCTTTCTCTATAAGCCGTTTACCACGCAGGAATTACGCGCAATGGTGACTGCGTATCTTATGTGACGACTGTGGGGAATGTCGCGGTAAAGCCGAATGTGCTGCCTTCCCCTTCGGCGCTGTGAACGTCAATATCACCTTCCATAAGCTGCACAAGTTGTTTGCAAATTGCCAAGCCCAACCCCGCGCCACCATAGCGCCGCGCTAGTGAATTATCCGCCTGATTAAAGCTGTCAAAAATCTCTTCTTGTTTCGCGGGCGCAATGCCGATTCCGGTATCTTTGACTTCAAAGCGCAAGCGGGATCGTCCATGTTTGCCAAACAATTGACGCGCCCTGAGCGTGATTTTGCCTTGTTCCGTGAATTTGACCGCGTTGTTGGTCAACGTATTGAGTACCTGACGTAGACGGGCAGGATCGCCTAGCACACGTTCAGGTAGATGGTCATCCACTTCAACGGCAAAATCCAAGCCTTTTTTACGGGCTTGTTCCGCCCACATCATTTCGACTTCGGTGAGAATGCCGCGTATATCGACGGGTACTGATTGCAGGGAGATGCTGCCTTTCTCCAATGCAGAGAAATCGAGGATTTCTACCAGCATGTCCATGAGGCGGTGCGCGTTTTTCTGCGCCATCGTCAGCAGATCACTTTGTTCATTGTTCAAGGGTGTTTCCAGCAGCAGTTCCATAACGCCTAGCAGGGCAGTCATAGGGGTGCGAATTTCATGGCTCATCTTGGCGACGAATTCACTTTTGTGTTTTGCAGACAGCAGGGCGGTATCACGCGCTTTGATCAAATCCAGTGTAGACCGCTGACGTTCAAGCAGGCGGGCATAGCCATCGCCGGCAGTACGCAGGGCGGCGGTCTCTTCGGGCAACCATTCGCGGTATTGGCGCGTTTCGACCAAGCCCAAAAAGCCGTCTAGCCTTTCGTTGACGTGGTAGGGCGAAATCAGGATGCTTTTGATGGCTAGGGGGCGAAGGATCGCAGCAACATCGGGCGGCAGATCGTCAATATTTTTCGCCATGATGACGCCGTCACGTGTGAGCATTGGCTCGAACGAGGGCATCCGTTCATCGAAGGGGATATTCTGAAGGCTATCGGTTTGTGCTGTATCGTCTACGGCGCACCATTCATGCGTTTTGTCTAGCCGCCGCTCATTTTCGCGGAAATGGAACACATAAATGCGCGAGACTCCGAGAATTTCTCCAATTTTGGGCAGTACTACTTCGATTGCTGAATCGGGATCATTGCTCCCGAAGAAAGTAGACTCAATCTGGCGGTGCAAGCCTTCCAGGGCTAACATGCGCTGCTCACGGACTTGAGCTAAGACGGTGTTGGTCACATCATTGGCAACGAACGTATAGCCGATCAGCGCAAAGCGTGAACTAAACATCGGGGCGACGCGCCCTTTGTAATAACGCTTGCTGCTATCCGCGATGAGCGTGTATTCAATCACCTGTGGGCTTAAGTTCTGATTGACCTGAGCGATCACACCGGGCAGTACAGATGTGATTTCGGGGGGCAGCACATCTTTGTATAGAGCGCCGATGAAGGCATCACCCAGCGCGGGTGTATCGTAGATTGACCACTGCATCGGTTGATAAAACATGAATTTGCCTTCGAGGTCAATCGAAAACACGAAATCATCCAGTGAAGATACCAGCGAACGAAGTTGTTCTTCGCTGCTGCGAAGTTCGTTTTTGATCGGTTCAGAAGGCATGGTTCAGCCTATACAATAGAGAGGTATCAACCTAATTATAGCGCATTCATGAAATTCGTTACACAGCGATGAGGGCGCATTTTTGTGCGCCCTCATCGCACGCACTTTATAGATTGATTTGTGCCAGCAAGATCGATTCGCGGTCAGTCGGCTGTATGGTGAAGCCAAACCGCTCTGTCATGCGGATCATTTCGTGATTCTCGTTGAACACGTAGCCAACCAAGCGCCCGACCTTTTCATCACGGGCAATCTGGATCAAGCGCGTTATCAGTTCGCTGCCCAAGCCTTGATGCTGGTAATGGTCACTGACCAAAATAGCGAATTCTGCCTCGTTTGACCAACGTTGTTTGCTCACACGCCCGATGCCCATAATATCTTGCTGCCCTGTAGAAGCGTCACGGGTGAGCGCCACAAGCGCAATTTCGCGGTCATAGTCGATGAACGAGAGCCGCGACAGGCGTTCATGGGCAGTACGTTCGCTGAGGTTCATCGCTTGTAGGTAGCGCATGAATACCGTTCGTTCAGATAATCCCTCGTGGAATTTTGTCATCAGCGGCTCGTCTTCGGGGCGAATAGGGCGGAAGGTGACTTCTAAACCCTGTTTGGAAAGCCACGACGTGACGTATTGCGTCGGGTAGGGGCGAATGGCTGGACGGGGGAGTTGATCCTCCGTCATGGTCGAGTCGTGCAGGACGACACGAGCATCCAGCGCCAGCAGTCGTTCAGACGATGCCAACAAGGGGTTGATGTCGATCTCTTTAATCCACGGTTGTTCGACCACCAACTGACTGAAACGTACCATCAGCCGCTCAAGCGCCGCTAAATCCACCGGATCACGCCCACGCACGCCGCCAAGCGCCGTGTAAATGCGCGTGCTTTCCATCATACGGCGGGCAAGAATCGTGTTGAGCGGTGGCAGCCCAAGCGAACGATCCTTAAAGACTTCGACCAGCGTTCCGCCTGTACCGAACAGGAGGACGGGTCCAAACTGCGAGTCGATGCTGCTGCCGATGATCAGTTCGTAGCCGTCAAGTTTTGCCATTGGCTGTACGGTCACGCCTTGAAAGTGTTCTGCACCCGCTTTTTCGGCAACGGCTGCTTGCATACGACGGAATGCCTCTCGCACGGCGTTTTCGTCGGGTAGATTCAACTGCACGCCGCCAATATCGGTCTTATGCGTGATCGTCTCCGAGTGGATTTTAATCACCACCGGGTAGCCAATCGCCTGCGCTGCTGCCACTGCTTCATCCGGCGTGGCAGCGAGATGGCTCTCGGTGGTCGGGATGCCATACGCGGCTAACACCTGCT
>JBBQRJ010000078.1:0-13867 GCA_038214955.1 Aggregatilineales bacterium
ACGACCTCATCCCCAATGGCGACGTTTGGCACATCGGTCACGTTGAGGATGGTTTTCTCCATGCTCACGCGCCCGATGATCGGCACAAGCTGACCATGTAACAGGACGTGTCCCCAATGGTTGGCTCTCGACCCTCCCAACCTATACGCCCACTGCTATGCCAACTTCGGTAGGTTGCGGATTTCTTCCCGGCAGTGAAGGCGAGTCGTCCGACCCAATTTGTTTCCTCTCGTCCGCCACGCCGACTCTTACCGCTTCACCAACATTCACGCCTACTCCTACGGTATGCTCAGTCTTTGGATGTTCATCCGCATCTATGCCCGTTGATTATGGGTTGGGGCATGTTAATGATCTCAATGAGGTTGATCTCGTTCCCGTTGGTGTAACAAATGGGACGCCTCTTTACCTGCTCCTAAATGATGAGTGGCCCGCAACACCAACTTATGCGGCTGTAACCCTAGTACGTTCATTAATAGGCGGAAATGTTCAGGTGCTAATGCCGCCAATCGGTAGGACCTGTATAGGTTGTGGTGATGTTCGTGTTCGTGATGCAACCACTGGAATCTGTTACCAATTCAAGCATATAGTCCCTTCGGTCAGCTCAGGAACACCAATTGCGAGTGGGGCAATTATTGGAAATGTAATACCAGCTAGCCTTGACTCTACTCCTGTTGCAGGCGCTGGATCACAAAGTCATTTACATGTCGATGTCTATATGTGTAATGATCTATTCATCTCGACTGGAAATGTAACCAGCGGTGTTCGTACTGCAATACCTGGAATCGTTAACCCGTAATCTACCTGTCAAACATACGAAGAGAAAATCAGAATGAAAGCTTTTATCATCATACTATCGATCTTTACCTTATCTTTCCGGTTAGCTCATGTGATGGCACAACCTACATTCCAAGACAATGTGCCTTTGGTATCCACTGTTCCAATAGAAGTTCATCCAATCAATCTTCCAGCTATTGTTCGTTGGGATGTTGATGGGGATCGGCTGGAAGTCATTGAAAAGAGTCGTGAACAAGCTGAACCTCGACTCGAACTTGAAACGTGGGAAATATCTGATGGTACCGTATCGGATACAGGCGTGTCACGCGAATTTCAAACAGTGCCTGATACGGGCAGTTTACTGACATTGAGTCCAGATAGCGCACGCTTGGCGACATTATCATCAGAGAATATCGTCGTCTATGAGACAGCGACAGGATCGCCACTCTTTGTTCGTCAAGGCGCTCCTGTAGGTTTTCTGTCATGGCGACCTGATAGTTCGCAGTTTGCTGTGGTATCGCTCTCCGACTATTTCTCCCTTGACCTGATTGATGCCGCCGATGGAAGTAGGGTTGGGACTTACCGTTTCTTCGAGGATGCACTAACACGTCCCGGTGCAGTGCTATACAACGTAACATGGGGTTCAGCAACAGAATTTGCCGTCATTAGTGCAGGGGATCATCGCGCGCTTTTCAACTTGGAAACGAATACAGAGTCTGACATTAACGATTGCTGTACAGAAGGGGCTTACGAACTCGAATGGCAGCCGGGAGGCCGCTTACTGGCAACACATAATCAAGTTTATGATATCGACTCGCATCAAGTTATATTTACTTACCCTTGGCACACGGATGTCTATTGGAGCGTAGATGGGCAGTGGCTACTCGGCGCGGTTGGGGTGGAGCTCACTCTAATTTCTGTTAGCGAACAGCGTGTTGTTTCACACTTTTCTACAGCATTCCTAGGCGAAGACTATATTGTGACGGATGTTGAATGGTCGCCCAATGGGGATTATGTTGCCATATTAACTGAGACGCCTAGCAGCAATAACCCACCTGAGACTTTGCTTTCAATTTGGGATATAGCGACTCTTGTAAGCCAATCAGCGGGGCAGTAGCGGCGTGAGTCCCTCTCTCTCGATCACGAGTTGGGAGAGGGGACTCGCTCACATCAGCGACGGGGGACGCGGGGCAAACCCATTTGTAACAAGTAATTGCTCTTCATCGACCCTCCCCACCTATACGCCCACTGCGATGCCAACTTCGGTAGGTTGCGGGTTTTTGCCCGGCAGTGAAGGCGAGTCGTCGTCCGACCCAATTTGTTTCCTCTCGTCCGCGACGCCGACTATGACGCCGACATCGGTACCAAGAGTTGTTGTCACTCAGGCGCAACCGTTTCAAAACTCTCATACTCGCTATGGATTGCCTGTTCCTTTGATAGCTTGGCCTGTTCAACAAGCCGTCACGATTACACAAGCGTTTCGCAACGGCTATGGTCCAAACTCGTTTGCATATGAACCTGCTTGCAGAATTCTTCCTCCTACTGCCACGCCTGACCCCAATGCAACTCCTGGTGCAACTCCTGGTGCAACTCCTACACGTACTCCTGATCCGTGTCAATATGCTTCAACTCATCGAATTCATACTGGAATAGATTACTACACTGATCCGCGGGAGGTAGCAGTCATAGCTCTGTGTGATGGAGTAGTAATCGAGGGACTTAATTATATGGGAGGGTCGGCAGGTACTAACGCAGGAAGTGGCGTGTCATTACGTTGCTTCGCAAATGATCCAAATGACACAAATAACGACGGTCTCCGGAATTTATCAAACGTTGTACTCGTTTATAATCACCTCAACCTGATAAATACTACTGTTGCAAATAATATCGGACGGATTGTGTCGGCTAATTCTATCATTGGCATTACAACGGGATACACGACTTTAGCTGGTATACCAGTACAGGCTCATCTACATCTTGAGGTTTACATGGGGTATGGCTTCCACACAACCGAACGTGTTATCCTTAATCCATTACTTTTGTATAATAGCTCTCTGGAAGATGGACATAGTAATGTGAGTTACCCTGTAGGGTACGATAGATGGACATTACAAGGGAACTTGAGTTCAAATTTTGTAAGCTACTGGACATCTCCAAATAGCGGCCAGTTTATTAATGATATGAATACGTATATAAACGTATTCTATCTACCGAATAGCATCTACCGGGGACCTGAATGTTCAAATCTATCGGCGAGTGTTACAGAATTTAGTGCAGACGCACGATGCACTCTTATCGGTGATGACTCTTATACGGGCCCTGTTCTAGTTCCAACACAAAGTCCATAGTTCACTGACGAATTGGAGACAAATATGCGCGTAAAATGTTTACGCTTTTGTGGCAAGATAGCCATAGTGTTCACGCTTTTGTTTAATCTGTTAATCCCAGTTCTTGGTCAGCATTCGGGACTAGAAGAAATAAGCAGCTTGACTTGGAGTCAAGATGGCAACAATCTAGCGGTTTTGGTATCGGGGGGAGTTGAAGGAATTTGCCCTTATTACCCCAACTCCTCTTTCGTGGCAATAATGGATATTGTTGACAATAGTTTTATGCCTCGGTCTGAAATTGGAGCTGAATTTGGTTGCTTTCACAATTCAGTTGATTTCAACACCGCTGGTACGCAACTGGCTCTCGGAAGTAGTCAAGGAGTGACACTAATTTGGAGCCTTGAGACAAATGAACGGGTCTTAGGTTATCAAGGAGGACAAAGCCTTCATAAGGTTATATGGAACTCTAGAGCTGATAACGTATTCGCTATTAACGAAAGCACTGTTGATGTTTACAGTTCTACACAATCTCAAAGACTGTATGGATGGACACTTCCTGTGCAGACTGAAACAATTGTAGACGCTTCCCTCTCTCCAGATGGAGATAAGTTAGCTATCGCAATCTCTGATGGAAGTATCTACATCTGGAATATAAACACCAATTTTAATGACATTGTTTTCGTAGAGCACCAGAATCAAGTAACGGCAGTTGCATGGAATCCATACTCAAGTTTGGTAGCCAGCGGTGATATAACAGGTAGACTTATCCTTTGGGATGCTGTTACTGGACAAGTATCAGCTACGTTTAATGAGCATACCGCAAGCATATTTGATCTTGATTGGAATAGAGACGGAGTGACTCTTGCTAGTACAGCGGCAGATGGACGATTGATTCTATGGAACATATCTCAAACATCCATTGAATACACGATTACAAGCTCAATGCCCATTTCTACTCTAGAATTTAGCCCGTATGGCGGTCGTCTAGCTTTTGGTGGAGTTTTTACTAACGACTCAGCTTCAATGTTTCTACAGGATTCTACTATCGTGTCGATTGGCAATGGGGCAGTTTACGTTGCCGTACCCGATCCCTCGCTTGAGCGGTTGCAAAGCATCGCTGCCCTGTGCAACGCGCCGCTGACCGTCGCAGAGGCGATCCCCGACGCCGCGCAAACCGATCAACTGACGGACTTCATCACGCAAGTCGAGTCGCTGCCCACCGACAGCATCCCACCCGCCTGTGCTGCCGACTTGATCGCGGTTGCAGAGGCGATCCAAGCGGGGCAGTAACGGCGCGAGTCCCCTCTCTCGGTCACAGTCGGGAGAGGGAACTTGCTCACATCAACGGCGGGGGACACGGGGCAGAATCCCGCACACCACCTCATAGCTGATCGTCCCTAGACGCGCCGCCACATCATCGGCGCTGATCGTAATATCACCCTGACGCCCCAATAGCACGACCTCATCCCCAATGGCGACGTTTGGCACATCGGTCACGTTGAGGATGGTTTTCTCCATGCTCACGCGCCCGATGATCGGCACAAGCTGACCATGTAACAGGACGTGTCCCCAATGGTTAGGCGAACGGCGTAGACCATCAGCATAGCCCACTGGAATGACGGCGATCTTTTCTTCGCCGCGAGTCATGTAGGTGTTGCCATAGCCGACAGGGTGATTCGGCGGCAGGATTTTCACCTGTGCAACGGCGGTTTTCCACGCCATCACCGGACGAAAGGTCGGCGGCACGCGCACTTCATCGGATGGGGATAAGCCGTACATCGCCAATCCGACGCGCACCGCGTTAAAGTGATTTTCTTTGCTGGCAAGAGTCCCGGCAGAGTTCGCCGCGTGAATGTATTTGAAGCTGAACCCGGCGGCGCGTAACGGAGTCAGCACGCGCTTGAAGATTCGCACCTGTTCGGCGGTGTAGTCGGGGCTTTCGTCCGCCATCGAGAAATGGGTGAAAATGCCTTCCAACTCCAAGTGATTCAAGTTGAGCAGGTGGCGGAAAAACGGCACTGCCGCCGATGCAACGACTCCCAACCGTCCCATGCCCGTATCCACTTTGACATGCACGCGCAAAATGCCGCCCGCTTCCCGCGCCGCCCGATCATAGAAGCGGGCAAGTTCGAGATCGTACAGCGTCACGGTGATGTTCTGGCGTACCGCCTGACGAATGGCTTGAATAGGCGTGTGGCTCATCACAAGGATGGGCGCTTCAAGTCCCGCGTCCCGTAGTTCAATCGCTTCACTGATGGACGCAACCGCTAAATGTTCTGCCCCGTTGAGCAGGGCGGTTCGTGCGACGGCAACCGCGCCATGCCCGTAAGCATCGGCTTTGACGACGGCGAAAAGCGTCACATGCTGACCGATCAGCGTTTTGATCTGGCGGACGTTGGTTGCCAGCGCGTTCAAATCAATATCCACCCAACTGGGGCGCGTGTGGCGCATGAAGGCAGCGCCTTGCTCGATGAAGGTGCTGCGCGGAAGCAGCTTGTTATCTTCTTCGTTTGCCAGCAGCGCCGACGTGATCAATTCCATGCGGGAAGACGGTCCGCCTTTGATCAGCACAATGTCGCTGGAGGATAAACCGCCCTCCGTTTTGAGGCGCGATACGGCGTCCTCAATGCTGTAAGTGATGCTCACTTGGCGGCGATCCATGCCTTGATCAAGCGAGGCACGCCCCGCAAGCGCCGCATCTGCGCCTTCAGTCACGAGCATTTTGACGAAATTTGCTGCCCGCTGACCCACCAAGCGATGCCCGCGCTGTGTGTAGGTGCCTAAATTGTCCATATCGCCCATGACGAAAATCGCCCGCCGCTGCTCATCGGTGACGCTTTGCAGCCAATCCAACGCGGATAGGGTGGACTGTGGATCGGCATTGAACGAGTCGTCAATCAGCAGAGAGCCGCCTATGCCATTGAGCGGATTCATGCGTCCGGGAAGGGGCTGCAAATTGGTGAGCGCCTTGAGCGCATCAGCGGGGGTGATGTCGTAGTGAATGCCCACCGCCAGCGCCGCGAGGATCGAATAGAGTTGATGTTTGCCCAACAGCGGAGTCCAGCGCCCGACATAGCGATTGTTGCCGAAGCGCACATCGAAGCCCGTACCGGTTGCGCCAACCACGACATTATAGGCGGTGAGGTCTGCGCCAAAGCCTTCAATGCCCATCGTCAAGACGCGGGAACGGGTGCGTGAAGACATTTCGCGCACGCGGTCATCGTCATAGTTGAGGACGCATAAGCCGTTGGGGGATAAATATTCGACCAGCAAACTGTTTTCTTGCGAAAGCTGTTCGGCGGTTTCAAACTGCTCACCATATGCCGCGCCCACTTGAGTCACGATGCCGACATGCGGCTGCACCGCCAGAATCATGTCGGACATTTCGCCGGGTTGAGTCGCGCCGAGTTCCAGCACGACCATTTTGTGTTCGGGTGTGAGCTTGGCGAGAGTCACCGGTAGGTTGAGGCGTCCAACGGTATCGGGGCTGCTTTTTTGCAGGGGATAGCGCGTTTTGAGAACCTGACTAATCGCTTCGACGGTGATGCTTTTACCCGACGATCCCGTAATGCCGATCACCTGAATACCCAACTTGTTCAGGATGTAATACGACCACTTCATGAGCGCCACTTGCGTATCGCGCACAAGGATGATCGACACGCCTTCTACATCGAAATCAGGCGGACGCATACACAATACGCCCGTCGCGCCATGTTCGACAGCCTCGCGGACGTACTGATGTCCATCACCGCGATCTGTCTTGAGTGCCACAAAAAGATTCGACTCGGCAGTTAAACGCGAGTCGAACGAAAAATCGTTGAAAAGCTGCGCCCCCGGTTCGCCAAACAACTGCCCGTTCGCCGCTTCGAGAATATCATAGAGGCTGATCATCGCGTTTTGCCAGTTTTATACATGAACTTGAGTTTCTGTTATAATCTTCAAACCCGTCTCTTGAGGACGCTTGTTCCATATGTCATTTTATTTTGAAATCCTCAAAACCGAAAATAAGGCGCGTGCCGGGGTCTTTCACACTCCACATGGAGACATCCCCACGCCCGTTTTTGCCCCGGTTGGCACACAGGCGACGGTGAAAGCCGTACCGCCGCGTGACCTCACCGAAGTTGGCGCGTCGCTGGTGCTGGCGAATACCTATCACCTGCATTTACGCCCTAGCTCGGAACTGGTGCGCGATATGGGCGGTTTGCATACGTTTATGGGTTGGGAGAGTCCGATCCTCACGGACTCCGGTGGGTTTCAAGTCTTCAGCCTTGCAGATATTAACAAAATCGACGACGACGGCGTTACGTTTCGCAGTCACTTGGATGGCAGTAAACACCGGCTTACCCCCGAAATATCAGTCAAAATTCAGGAAAATTTGGGCGCGGACATCATCATGTGTTTTGATCAATGCCCGCAGCCAACAGATCGTCAGATTGTAGAACGCGCTGTCGCCCGCACAAGTCATTGGGCGACCCGCTGCCGTGAAGCTCACCCGGATATGTCTGTACAGGCGTTGTTCGGCATTCAGCAGGGCGGCATTTTTGAAGACTTGCGTTTACAGTCCGCCGAGCATTTGCGAACGCTGGACTTTCCCGGCTATGCGGTAGGTGGTTTGGCAGTGGGTGAAAGCAAAGGGCAAATGTATTCCACGCTCGATTTTGCTGTTCCCATGCTGCCTGACGATAAGCCACGCTACCTGATGGGTGTTGGCACGCCAGAAGATTTGGCTGAAGCCATTGTACGCGGTATTGATATTTTTGACTGCGTACTGCCCACACGCATTGCACGGCACGGCGCGGCGTTCACGCATGACGGCACGATCAACATGGGCAACCTTGCCCATGCGCGTGACAGCCGTCCGCTTGATCCTGAATGCGACTGCTATACCTGCCAGCACTTCACAAGGGCTTACGTGCGTCATTTGGTCAAAGCCAAAGAGCTGCTCGCACATTATCTGTTAAGTGTGCATAATATCCGCTTTTTGATACGGCATGTGAATGCCATGCGAAGCGCGATATTAGAGGGCACCATTGACGCCTACGTCGAACGATTTTTGGGACGGTATCTCGCAACTGGCTAAAGAATGACACCGAACTCTGCATTGCAGACATCTCAGGGACGCTAAGCGCGTATGGGGAAAGCCAGATGCGCTCTTGTTGTTGTCGCCTTTACGTTGGTGAGTTGCAGCAGTCAAATGCTGCCGGCTTCTACGCCGACGATTGAAGTCACGGCACTTCGTTTGTATGTCACCACGCCGATGATCCCCATGATCACGGCGCTGACGGCTGCCTACAGCCGCGTCAACCCGTCGGTGGTGTTTCAGGTCAACACAGGCAACTATGAAGCGATGGTGGAGCAAGTCTTATTAGACGAAGAGTCGTACTTGTTGACCAACTATTTACCGCCGGAAGATGAAAGCCCGTTGATCGCGCTGCCTATCGCTCAGGATGGAATCGCCGTGCTGGTACATCCATCAAACCCCGTAACGAACCTCACGATCAGCCGTGTGCGAAACATCTATCAGGGCTGGATCGACAACTGGTCAGAGGTGGGCGGTGAGGATGAACCGATCATCGTGATCACCCGCGAAGATGGTTCTGGCACGCGCATGGTATTCGAGAATCTGGTGATGGGCAGCCGCCGCACGACCATGACCGCGCAGATTGCCCCCTCCAGCGCGGCGATGGTGTTGAGCATCGCCCGGAATCCTGACAGCATCGGCTTTGTGTCGATGAGCTACTTGAATAATACGGTGCGGGCTTTGCGAATCGACAATGTTGAGCCAACGCTCGAAAATGTGGCGAACAACAGCTACCCGCTGCGATCTCTGGTGTATTTTGCGGGCTTGCACGAGCCGCAAAGCCACTTTCGACACTTCATCGGGTGGGCGCAAAGCCCCGAAGGACAAATGGTGATCGGCAGGCAGTACGCGCCGCTCTTGAATGAGACAAGGTAAAGCGAATAAGGATCAGCAAGTACTCCCTGATCCCTATTCGCCAGCAGCAACCATCATAAAATTCATGATCGTGCCTAAGCCCGCGAACAGCGACAGCAAAATGATGAGCCACATGGACATGAACGAAATATCACGGTAGAAGCGTAAGCGTGTGCGGCGTTTTTCCATCTCCAGTTCGGGGATGCGAATGCGATAAAGCGCCCCCGCTGCCTCGATATTTTTCCGGTTGATTCGCAGCACGTTATCCAGACAAATTGAACTCTGGTCAAGCGAATCGACGGCGACGCTCATCCACAGCCACGCATCCTCAAAATCATTGTCTTCACCAATGAGATCGCGCAGTAGGTCGCGGGCTTCGCGGCGTCGATTTTCTTTGACAAGTTCAATCGCATCCAAGAGGCGGTCAATGCGTCCTGCCGCCGCCTGTTCCTGATCGGTCATGGATTAAGCTGCGCTCCAAACGTAGATAAGTCAACCTCACCCCCAAGCCCCTCTCCGAGCGGAGAGGGGAGGACACATTTAACAAACGGTTGGTTTTTGCCACCAGAGGCTAAAGCCTCCGTCTACCTTAAAAGCCTGTAAGCCCTCTAAAGAGGGCTATTTAGCCCCGTTCACGGGGCTTTCTTCCCCTAGCCTGACCCTTTGAGGGTCGGGCGGCAACCTCAACTCATCTCATTTATTAAAACTGTCCTGTCCTCAACCGAGTGGAGAGAGGGTTAGGTTAGTTCGTTGTGATAGGGGCTGGCGTGCGTTCATCCAGCTTGACCCCTGCGAACAAGCTGTGTTCATCAATGCGATTGCTCGGTGGGGCAGGATGTACCCGCGTGAATCCCTGATGTGGTGCGAACCATTTACGCAGCGTAAGCGGCATACGCCATGTGGGTCCACCGCCGCCAAGCTGACTCTTGTGGCATTGATTCGCTTCGTCCCATGCCACGAAATAGCGGCTGACATCGAGAATGGTATGGGTGGGTTCGACATTTTCGAGAATCGCCATGAGGTCGAGGTCTTTGTTTCTGCCCAACTTGCGCGGGTCAATACCACGCGCACGCAGCAGCATCATGCCAAGCTGCAATTGACGCTTAGGGATGCTGGAAAAATACAGCTTTTGCGGTTGATAGGTCGGCTGTCCGGTGGCGTAACTGGCGTCCCCTGCAAGCTCAAAGGCTTTTGTGGTAGCGCGTTGAATGGCAATGTGATCGGGGTGTCCGTAGCCGCCATACTTGTTGAAGGTGATCACGACCTGCGGCTGCACATCGCGGATCACTTCGACACAGCGGCGCGTCACATCTTCGACGGGCGCTTGCCACAGACATTCAGTATCGTCACAGGTGGGCGACCCCATCATGCCGCTGTCTTTGTAGCCGAGTTTGAACACTTCTTTGATACGCAGTTTTTGCACGGCGCAATCGAGTTCGGCTAGACGCAGTTCGGCAATCGAGTTATAGCCCTCCATGAGTTCGGGGCTGATCGTGCCGCGTTCCCCATTGGTAGCACAGATCAAATAAACGTCTACCCCTTCATCGACCAGCTTGGCAATTGCTGCGCCAAGCCCAAAACTTTCATCATCCGGGTGAGCATAGGAGATCAACAGACGAGGCTTCATGACCATAGAATTTAACGGCAGGGGACACTCGGTTTCAACCGGGTGGGGAATGCCGTCTTTACTCCTTTCGTTCAACATCGATGTTCGTTCCCCGAAGGGAGGCAGTTTTTTGAGTTACCTCTGGAAAACTGCCAAACCTACTCCGCTTGCGCGGGTAAAGTTTGCCTCGTCAAGGTTATCCCGGCTTATTCGGCTCAATACACTGCATTAGACCCTCATGCTGTTTAATATTGAACGATAGAGCTACCAACTGGCACGCATCGGTAGGTATCATGACCGAAATAACGTAGCGCCTTGCGGCACTCAGACTGGTCAACACGAGCATTTTCATGCTCCCGGTTTTAACCGAGGGTCGTTGACTCCATTGAGTTTAATACGAGCGTCTTTCCATTATAGTGCAGCCTCTAAGTCATGAGTAGACCTACGCTAACTCAACGTTCTCTGAGTATCCCTTGTATAAGGGTTCAACGGCGTCGTATACTTCTCCCCGCTGCCTAAATACGGGCGCTTTATCTGTTAATAGATCGTAAGGAATCGTATGCATCGGGCAATACGCTTTTTTCTAGTCATGGCGGCACTTACGCTGACACTCGCGGCTGTTTCCGTGAGCGCGTCTGTTCCCCGTGATTCGGGCGCAGTTCAGATCACCCTGCCGGGGACAAACACCCCGCTGCCGATCAATCTGGCGACGAATACGCCTGTACCGCTGGCGACGAATACTCCCTCTGCCCCTACATCCACCATTCCGCCGACTGTCACTCTGACCCCTTCGCGCACCTTTACGCCAACGTACACGAATACGGCGACGTTCACCTATACGCCCACTTTCACGCGGACGTTCACCCCCACCTTTACGCCGACCTTTACCCCCACGTTTACGCCGTCTCCAACGCCGGTGGGTCCTTACTCGTACCCTGAGGGCGTGAGTCCGCTGACGGGCTTGCCGTACCCTAATGAAGAAGCCCGCAACCGCCGTAATTTGATCGTGAAGATCAGCAACTACCCGCCGCTGGTGCGTCCTCAAAGCGGGATTAATCAGGCTGATGTGGTGTGGGAATATGAGGTCGAAGGCGGCGTCACGCGCTTTGCCGCGATCTTCCGCAACAATACGCCAGATCATGTGGGTCCGGTGCGGAGTGGTCGTCTGGTTGATCTCGAACTTGTGCCGATGTACGAGGCATTATTCGCCTATTCGGGCGCAAGCGAACCCGTGCAAAATATGTTCCTTGACGCACCCTGGGGGTTGCAAATCCTCTCCCCGTCAATTGGTGACAACTGCGAAGAAGCGGGTTTTTGCCGTTTTCCCGTAGAGGGCAGACCGTTTGAGCATACGCTGTATCTGGATACGAATATTCTGTACGAGCGTGCAACGCGACGCGGCGTGAATACAGGCTATCGCGCACGGGGATTCGCATTCAGCGAAACGCCGAGTCCCGGCGGCATTCCCGCGAATGATGTGTTTGTCGCCTATTACGGTCAAACGGATGCACGCTGGCAGTACCGCGAAGAATCGAACACCTATGTGCGCTACACCGACAGCGCCCCGCATTTCGACGCGGCGGACGGTGAACAATTGTGGGCGGACAACGTGATCATCATTGAAGTGCCGCACGAGGATCGCCCTGATTTGTTCGAGCCAGAGAGCCATTCGGCGTCCCACCAGATCAACTTGTGGGATACGGGGCGGGCATACCTGTTCCGTGATGGCGTGTATTATGAGGGTTACTGGCGGCGGCGTGACCGTGAACCCGGTTCGGCGCTGGAAGTGCTGTTTGGCGATAACACGCCGATGATGATGCGTCCGGGTCGCACATGGGTGATGGTCACGCGCTGGATGAACTACGTGACGATCAGCAACGAGCAGGCGAACGTTGAAGCGACGGCGACGATCATCGCTATGACGCCGACGTTGACACCGTGGCCCACACCGATCCCGGTCACGGCGACACCCGCGAGTTAGACCCTAAGAACAGCCTCACCCCCCAACCCCCTCTCCGAAAAAGGAGAGGGGGAGCAAATAAGACTCGTAGGGACGAGGCACGCCTCGTCCTTTTTGATTTTCGCATGATGCGGACGCGCCGTTGCGCGTCCCTACGAAAACAGAGATCGCGTATAATATGGGCAGGGGGAGTTATGATCGCAACCGAATTTGCACAATTCGTCAGCTTGACAGAAAACTCAGATCGACGATTTGAGTTGATTCATGGTCAAGTGGTCGAAAAATTGCCGACAATGCTGCAATCTGTGATCAAGGGACAAATTGGCGGTGAAATTGGTGTGTATCTGCGTGAGCATCCGCTCGGATGGGCTGCGTTCAGTGTTGACTATTCGCTACCTAGTGACACATTGAATGTGCGAATGCCTGATATTTCATTTATTTTGAGCGAGGGTAGAAAAATCTTGCGCGAGGGCTTTGTGCCGTACATGCCTGAGATTGCCATCGAAGTTCAACTCCCTGACCAAAGCGACAAGTTCATGAAAGATAAAGGTGAGTATTATTTAGCGAACGGGTCAAAGATGGTGTGGATTGTCTACCCGCGCCTGCAAATGGTCGAAGTGCTGACTCCAACGGAACGTTATTTGCTGAGTATCACCGATACGCTGAGTGGCGGTGATGTGCTGCCCGGATTTAATCTGCAAATCAGCGAGATTTTTCCGAAGTTAGATTAAGAACCCCTATTGAGCGTCCACTACGAACAATAACAGACGCACAAATGGTGCATCACCCTACGACTCAGGAACGTCCGCTTGTGTATTCCCAAATCCGCCAGTCAAGTTCGTATGCCTTTATACCAAGTTCTTGCGCTACTCGCTCAATTAACCTGACTGCTGCCGTATCACTTACACTGTAACCTAACGTCTCTTGAATAAATCGGTGAATCCAAATGTCGGGTTTGACCGTTTCGACTCCTTGTCTCATTACAAGCCATTGGAATATAGCGTAACCTGCTCCCTTGATTTTGCCCTCAAAATCACGTTTGAAGTCCGCCTGAGTAGCCCATTCCTTAAGCTGATCTTGAGTAGTGATTCCTCTCTCTTCAAAATAATCCATGAAACGGCGCAGCAATTCGACTCGATTCCAGTATTTGTAACCCCACAGGTATTGGGCAACCTGCAGATTACTCTCTTGAGTATCAGGAAACTTTTGCAACAGGTTTTTTAGCGAATTGAAGTCTGGGATTTCTTGCCTACGGTGACGATAAT
>JBBQRJ010000079.1:0-13824 GCA_038214955.1 Aggregatilineales bacterium
AGCGTCGGCGGCGAGTGCTGCACTGGCATCATTGATAGAGAGGTTTCGTAGCGTGATCGCCGTATCTCCGGAAGTTGTCACCGTTGGGAGGTTGCGATTGGATACGCCTTGCAACGCAAACCAGATGAGCGGGACAAGCACAATCAATGCGACCAGCGCGGCGGCGATCCCTATGCGGCGGCGCGACTTGGTTTGTGGGGATGCGACGGTGGGGTACTGCGCTTTACGCAGCGATGCCGAACGGAGCGCGGGACGCGGTTTCGCCAGTGAGTGGGCGGTAGAGTGGACAGCTTCTGAACGGAGCGCGAAACTGTTTAACCCCTGTAATACCTCACTGAGTTCGTCTGCCACTCTTGTCGCCGTTTCGTAGCGATCATCAGGGTCTTTGGCTAACGCTCGCAGTAACACCGCCTCGACTGTTAAGGGGACTTTTGGATTGAGGGTACTGGGTAAAGGAAGCGGGTGGTAAATGTGATCGTGAATGATTGAGATGGGCGAACCTTCGCTGTAAGGCACCGTCCCGACCAAGAGTTCATACATCACAACGCCAAACGAGTAAATGTCGGTGCGGCTGTCTAAATTAGCGACACCGCGCCCTTGTTCCGGCGACATGTAAAACGGTGTGCCGATTAACATATCTGCGCTCATGCTGGTTGCGCCTTGCTGCGAGAATCGCGCCAACCCAAAATCGGACAGGTAGGGCGTGCCGTCTAAATCCAGCAGAATGTTCGCGGGTTTAATGTCCCGATGCAGCACACCCTGTTTATGAGCGTAGTCGATGGCGCTGGCAATGGGCTTGATGATGTTTAGCACATCGGTGATTTCAATGGGGCCGTCGGCAAGGATGGTTTTGAGCGAACAACCGTCGATGAACTGCATCACCAGATAGGGATCGCCTTCGTATTCTGAGAAATCGTACACCGGGACAATATTCGGGTGATGGAGGGCGGCGACGATTTGTGCTTCACGAGCGAAGCGGACGCGAAAGGTATCGTCCTCAACCTGTGCTTGATGGATCATCTTGATGGCAACGTGTCGATTGAGCGGGCGATGATAGGCTTTAAAGACGGTTGCCATACCGCCGCGCCCAACTTCCCCTAGAACCTCATACGCCCCAATGGTATCCATGCATCTATCTTCCGAATATTGCTTGCATCCATGATATTCGCCTATTTTAACGCTTAAGAGTCGTTGAGCAATGAATTAGCGCGATCCCGTACCCATTCCGGCGCATCAGGATTTTGTAACACCGTATTCCATTGGGCGCGTGCGTCTGCCATACGATTGCGGGCGGCGTGCAACTCACCGAGGATGAGGTGTGCTTCTGCCAGATTGCGGTCTTGCGTCAAAGCACGCCCAAGCACGCGATCTGCGAGTTCAAAATTGCCATTCTGGATCAAGGCGCGTGCCACCAACACCGATACCAATGCCGAGGGTTCCCGGTCAATTTCGCGGGCGACCTGTGCTGCGAACAAGGGGCGTATCAGCGTAGAGTCGATTGCCATTTGATAGGCGGCTGATCCGGCTTGTGTGCGGATCGACGGGTAGACGGCTGTACCCTCTGAGCGGCGAATTGCGCCTAAATAGATTTCAAATGCAACTTCTAAGCGCCCGACATCCCGCGCAATTTGCGCCGCTGTCATGACATAAGCGGTGACATCATCGGCGTAGGGGATGCCGTCTGTGATTGTTTGCAACGCTGTAGTCTGGTCTGGTCGGCGCTGCTGCATCATGGCACGGGCGAGGGCAAGGTAGGCAATGGCATCGGTCGGGTTCGCATTCAGGTTCGCTTGTGCTTCATCCAAACGCATGACCGGCACAGCGTAGAGGGTCAATGGGGCGGTAGTTGGAACGGGTGTCGAGAGAACAATCGTCGGTTGGATAGTAGGAAGCGCGAGGATACCGCGCAACGAGCGATTACGCAGCACACCGAATACCACCAAAGCGGTGATCAGGATGACAGCCAGAAGGATCGGTATCCATATACGACGATTTCCCTTTGACGCCTGACCAAGATCGCTTACAGGCGTGAGATTTCGAGGTTTTGCCAGTGTATCAGAGGCGGCGTGACGCGATTCTTGATGCAACGCGGCGCTGTTTTCGCCCGCCAGCGCGTTCGATAGTTCATCGATCAGCATCATCGCTGACGGATAACGCGCCTCCGGGTCTTTTGCTAATGCCCGTATTAGCACGGCTTCCGCCGCTTTCGGCACATTGGGGTTGACGACGCTCGGCAGGGGGAGTTCTCGATAAATGTGATCGTGGATGATGGCGTAGGGCGTGCCGTCGCTGTAGGGGACTTTGCCGACGAGCAGTTCATACAGCACAACGCCGAACGAGTAGAGGTCTGCCCGTGAGCCAATTTCGGCTTTGCCGAGCGCCTGTTCGGGCGAAATATAGTAGGGCGTGCCGATCACCATGTCGGCGCTCAGGGTGCTTTCCGGCGCGAGAGTCAAACGCGCCAGCCCGAAGTCGGACAGGAAGGGCGTTTGGGCTTTGTCCAGCAGAATGTTCGAGGGCTTGATGTCGCGGTGCAGCACGCCCTGACCATGCGCGTAATCAATGGCGGCGGCAATGGGCTTGATGATGCGAAAAATATCCGTGATCTGGAGAGCGCCGTCGCCTAAGATCGCCTTGAGCGATACGCCTTCAATGTATTTCATGACGAGGTAGGGGTTTCCCTCGTATTCAGCATAATCGTATACCGGGACGATGTTGGGATGTTCCAGATTGGCGACGATTTGCGCTTCCCGCTCGAAGCGCCCGCGAAAGGCGGGGTCGTCGTGCTGACCCTGAAGGATCATTTTGATCGCTACATGGCGGTTAAGGCGGCGGTGGTACGCTTTGTACACGGTTGCCATGCCCCCGTGACCCACGACTGCAATGATTTCGTAAGCGCCAATGGTACTGCCTGCCGCCATAAACTTGCCCCTTTAGAGAATAACCCGCGACTCCGAAAGAAGCCTCACCCCCAACCCCTCTCCGAAAAAGGAGAGGGGAGCAAAAGAAGCCTCACCCCCAACCCCTCTCCGAAAAAGGAGAGGGGAGAAAAGAAACTTCTTGCTTCTCAGGTTATTTGTCTTTCAACGCTGCGACACCGGGCAGCACTTTGCCTTCTAGCATTTCGAGGCTTGCGCCGCCGCCGGTTGAAATATGCGTGATTTGATCGGTGAGTCCGGCTTCTTCAATGGCTGCTACTGAGTCGCCGCCACCGATGATTGTCACCGCGCCCGCTTTGGTGCGCTCTGCCAGCAAACGCGCCACTGCCCGCGTGCCTTCGGCAAACGGCTTCTTCTCGAACACGCCCATGGGTCCGTTCCAGACGATGGTTTGCGCGTCGTTGAGGTGTTTGGCGAATAATTCCACCGATTTCGCGCCGATGTCGAAGATAGACCAGCCTTCGGGGACGGGCTGACCAACCTCAATGACTTGCGACTGCGAATCGTCTGCGAATTTGTCACCGATCACACCGTCAACGGGAAGCACCAGCTTATCGCCGCCCTTCGCCAGCAGAGTTTTCGCCGTTTCGACTGCATCGGCTTCGACCAGCGATTTGCCGAGTTCGTAGCCTTGCGCCTTGAAGAAGGTGTTTGCCATGCCGCCGCCGATCAACAGGCGATCTACTTTGCCGAGCAGGGCTTCGATGACCTCGATCTTATCAGACACTTTCGCGCCGCCCAAAATTGCCACAAAGGGACGTTTCGGGTTTTCAATGGCGTTCGCCAAGTAGTCGATCTCTTTTTCCATGAGGAAACCCGCGACGGAGGGCAGGAACTGAGTCACGCCGACGGTTGAGGAATGGGCGCGATGGGCAGAACCGAACGCATCCATCACAAACACGTCACCGAGTTTCGCCATTTGCTGCGCCAAGTCAAGATCGTTCTTTTCTTCGCCGGGATAGAAACGGGTATTTTCGAGCAAGATCACCGCGCCGTCGTGGGCGTTGGCGACGAGGGCTTCCGGTTCTTCGCCTACGGTGGTGCTGGCGAAATGCACATGGCTGCCTAACAGGGTTTGGAGTGCTGCCGCGATGGGCTTGAGCGAAAACTTAGGATCGGGTCCGCCTTTTGGACGCCCTAGATGCGACATGAGCGCAATCGACTTGGGCTTTTGTTCCAGAATATATTTGAGCGTGGGAATGGCGGAACGGATGCGGGTATCGTCGGTGATGGTTTCGCCTTCAAGCGGCACGTTGAAATCGACGCGCACGAGGACATGCTTGTCTTTCAGATCAATATCACGCACGGACATTTTGTTCATGACGGTTTCCTCCCGTAAAGTAAGCAAAGCATGAAAAAGCAAAGCATCACAACGCAAAACATAAAAAGAGGCGAGGGAATCTGCCCTCGCCTCAATCAGATCAGATTACACGATTACACGCGAGAACTAGAGGCGATCACCCATATACTTGACGAGATCAGCCACACGGCACGAATAACCCCATTCGTTGTCATACCACGTCACGATCTTCGCTAGCGTGCCATCTAGCACCTGTGTAGACATGGCGTCGATGATGCTGGAACGGCTGTCGCCCTTGTAGTCAATCGACACGAGCGGTTCGTGCGACACGCCGAGAATGCCATCCATACGACCCTTGGAGGCTTCTTCAAATGCGGCGATCAAGCTCTCTGTGTCGGTGGGGGTGTTCAGTACGGCGACAAAATCGACCAGCGAGACGGTGGGGGTAGGAACGCGCACCGAGAAACCGTCAAACTTGCCCTTGAGCGCCGGGATGACCAGCGAGACGGCTTTGGCTGCGCCGGTGGTTGTCGGGATCATGCTCAATGCGGCGGCACGGGCGCGGCGCAGGTCTTTGTGGGGCAGGTCGAGCAACTGCTGATCGTTGGTGTAGCTGTGGATGGTGGTCATCAGCGCGTGCTTGATGCCAAACGAATCGTTGACGACTTTCGCGGCGGGCGCGAGACAGTTGGTCGTGCAAGAGGCATTCGATACGACGTGGTGAATCGCCGGATCGTACTTCTCTTCGTTGACGCCTAAGCAAATGGTGATGTCTTCGTTCTTGGCGGGGGCGGAGATGATGACTTTCTTCGCGCCGCCTTCAAGGTGCTTGCCAGCCGTCTCTTTGTCGGTGAAACGTCCGGTGCTTTCAACGACAATATCGCAGCCGAGATCGCCCCAAGGCAGTTTCGCCGGGTCTTTTTCTGCCAGCGCCTTGACCTCATCGCCGTCGATGAAGATCGAATTGCTGCCGCGTTCGATCTTGCCGGGATAGCGCCCGTAGGTCGAGTCATACTTGAATAGATGAGTCATTGTTTCCAAGTCGCCAAGATCGTTGAAGGCGACGAGATCGATTTGACCGGGATAACGTTCACGCAAAGTCCGCACGACCTGACGACCAATGCGACCAAAACCGTTGATACCTACGCGAATTGCCATGTTTGCTATCTCCTGATGTATTTCAAGGTACCTGAGCGATGGACATTTTCGGCGGCGTTCCCCCGGAACGCTCCGCCTCGCTCAACCATAAGATCGCCCGCACAAGTTTTTGCGGGTCATGCCGCCACGGACGATCAGAGTCCACAAGATCGGTGTAATGCACTTCGTATCGCTGCAATATTTCGTGATGCTCTGGCGCGGGCTGTACGTAGAGCGTGTTCTCACCCGCGTTTTGCGACGGGTAAGCACTATTCGCCAACACTGCCTGAAAAACGCCGCGTCCGGTATGACGCTCTAACGCCAGCACATGATCGGCAACGGTATAACCGCCTGTTTCGCCGGGCTGCATGGCGATATTGCAGATGTAGACCTTATAGGCGCTCGTCGCCCGCAGCGCCTCGGCAATCCCCTTGACCAGCATATTCGGTAAGATGCTGGTGTACAGACTGCCGGGTCCTAAAATCACGATGTCGGCGTTCAAGATTGCCTGTACGCTGCCGGGATAGGCTTCGGCGTTCACGGGTTCGACATTCAACTGTTCGATGCTGCCGCCCGCTTCGCTAATGCTCGACTCGCCGCGTATGACTACGGGGCGGGGTTTGTTCGGCAAGCGCACGGATGCCACCAAGATCACATCTTCTAACGTCGCCGGAAGCACGCTCCCCTGAATGTTGAGGACGCGCTCGGTTTCGATCAGAGCGGTTTCGAGGCTGCCTGTCACGCCCGCTAAGGCGCTGATAAACAGGTTGCCGAAGGCGTGTCCACCGAGATCACCGTTGCTAAAGCGATACTGAAACAACTGCGTCATCAGGCTTTCGTCATCGGCAAGCGCGGCGATGTTGTTCCGTAAGTCGCCGGGGGGCAGCACACCGAGATCACGGCGTAACCTGCCCGAACTGCCGCCGTCGTCGGCAACGGTGACAATTGCCGTGATGTTGCTGGTGTAAGCCTTCATCCCCTTGAGGACTGACGGAAGTCCCGTACCACCACCGACGGCGACGACTTTGATCCCGCGCTGATTCATGCTGTGTCGATAGACCGCATCGATCACGCGCCCACCGACCATTTTACGGTAGGGGGCAAGGATATTACGCGAGAGTTTGACGATGGCAACGGCGATCAAGATCACGCCAACGCCCGCGCCAAAGCCGATCTCCATCCAACCAATGGTCGGCAAGATGCGTGCCAATATCGTTGTTTGCGCCATTTCCAGAATGGCGAACGCAAGGCTTACCGCGATCACCAATACGCCGATGATGAGCAGCAGCAGCCATCGTTTCACGCCAATACCGGGCGTAAACCATTTTTGGAGCGCATTTGCAAGGTTCATTCGTGACCCCGCCAACCACTAATCGGAAAGATTAACACCGCGATCCTATGCTGTCAAAGTATTTTAAGGGGATTTAACGCGGTTCGTGATGAAATACAGGGTGATTGCACTGAGGATCGTCAGTCCGCCGATGGTCAGCGCCGCATCGAACCAGAATTGTTCAGGGAACAAACGGATCAGCGTGTCGGAATAGTAAAACTGCCACGTCCCCCCCTCGAAGAACAGTTGATGAAACCCTGTGAAGAAGAAATCCCAGCTAAAAATTGACAACAGGGCAATCGTGATCAACAAGCCCACCGTGAGGACTGCGCCATTTCGCAAACCCGCCGCAAGCTGCAACAGATCGCGGCGCAAAATGAAGATCGCGCCAAGTGCGATGATCCCCGCGAGGATTGCGCCCGCAAAGGCGACTTGTGTCACGAGTTTGACATCACGCATGTGGCGCAGTTCGCGTAAGGTGAACAATTCCCGGTTATCGGGGAAACTCAAATTGCCTAGATAGTCGATGTCCTCACCGTTGAGCAGGTAACGCAGCGCATAAGGCGCATACTCGATTCGCTCGGCGGTGGTCATTCCGTATTCATCATCGGGGAAGCCGTCGCGGTTGTATTCAAAATACACGAACGCGGGTGTCATGATCAAGCGCACGATCAGGATTACGATCAGCGGGGCGGTGATGAGGGTCAAGTAGAGTTTTGCGATTCGTTTCATCGCAACTGCTCCGCGCCACCCGATAGCAGGAAATTTAGCACGAGCGAGTCAACCAGTGTTTCAACGGGGGCGCGATCATCTGTGAACACCAAATCAGACGATTGTGTTGGCACAAGGGATGCTACGCCAAGCGTCAATGTGTCGCGCAACTGCTGCGGTGCATCAGCGGGCAGCAGCGCCGTATTCGTGATCAAATTATCGCTCGTTGTGGGCTGCACGGTAGCCACTAAAATGGTATTGAACGAGTAGGGGACATCCATTGAGTGAACGCTTGGAAACACTTCCAGCAGAGTAGCGGTCATGGCATCGATCAGGCGGCGATCCGTATCCGTTCGTCCCACGTTGATCGCCACAACGCCGTTATCGGCAAGGTGAGCGCGTACCTCGGTGAAAAACTCGACGGTGGTCATGTGCCAAGGGATGTAGGGCGGGCGATAGGCATCAATGCCGATGACCGTATAGCGCCGCTCTAACCGCGTGAGCGCATAGCGTCCGTCTTCGACGTAAACGGTTAAGTTGGGCATGGAGTCGGCGTTCATGTCGAAATAACGTGCGCCCGCTTCGACAATGGCGGGGTCAATTTCGATGCCGTCAATGGGGATTGCGCCATAAATGTGGGTGTACTGTCGTGCGATTGTGCCGGCGGCGAGTCCGATCAATGCCAGCGACTCGACATCGGCGGGGGTGGTGTTGGGATTGAAATAGGGGGCGGTGAGGAAATAATCCCATGTGCGCCCATATTCGTAATCCGTCGCGTGCCACTGGCTATGAATACCCTGACCCTCGTTGAGGTACAAATAACGGTTGCCAGCGCCGTCTTCCTGCACCTGAATATAGTTATAGGCGCTCTCGTCTTCGTAGAGCAGACGGGCATCAGCGGCGGCAGCGCGAAGCGGCGATCCGTTTAGGACGAGCAGCGACAGCACGGCGATGGCAACAGGCATCCACAAGAGGCGAAACGCTTTCGCGCCATCTTCACGCCATACACCGATCATGCCGATGACGTATAAAATTGCCGCGAACAGCAGAAAGGTTTGAAACGTGCCGAGTTCGGGGATCAACCAGACCACCGGAAGGAACGTGCCGATCAAACTGCCAAGCGTGCTGATCGCATAGATGCGCCCCGATGTTTTGCCCGCCGTGACCGTATCTGTTACGGCGAGTCGGACGGCAAAGGGCGAAACTGTGCCCAACAAACTGATGGGGATGGCAAACAGCACCAGCACGGACACGAACGAGCCAATGACTAACGCGCCGTCAAAGTTGCTCACCGCGCTTGCCGCCGCCGACAGCACGGGACGCGCCGCCAATGGAATTAAGGCGCTCAAAAATGCGCCCCATACCAAAATTCGATAAAACGTGGAAAAATGCGGAGAACGGTCTGCCCACCGCCCGCCGAGAAAATAACCGACGGTCAAATAGAGCAGCATCAAGCCGATCACGTTTGCCCATACTAAATTGCTTGTACCAAACACGCTGCCTAACAGCCGGGACGCCAGCATTTCCACCGCAAGTGTGGTCATGCCACTGGTGAAAACCGCAATGTAGAGGTAGAGGGAACGATTAATCAAAGGGAGTCCTGATGAACCAGAAACATTCGCCAGATATACGACGTGCCGAACCTGCCGACGCGCCGGGAATTAACCGCATTATACGCGCCGCGTGGTCAGAATATAACCCTGACGTTTCCGCCGATGTAATTTCCACCCATACAACGCTCGTTGTCAGTGCCGATGAAAAGCTGGTCGGCTTCGTCGATTGTTTTTCAACCATGCGCGATGAACAGGGGGATCAAGATAAAAACGACGTTTTGCGCTGGGAAGTTGATTGGCTGGCGGTTGACCCTGCGTATCATGGAAATGGGTTCGGTAAGGCGCTTGTGAGGGCAGCGCGTGACGCTGGCAGAGCAGCAGGCGCACAGGTAGCACGGGCATTGATTCGCGTGGATAATACAGCCTCTGAGAAGGTTTTTGAGAAGAACGGGTTTAAGCCGCTGCCGGATGTCCTCGCGCTGTACACCAGCGATTTGCCGTTGAAAGATTTGCGGAGCGTGGCGGATCACCGGAATTCGTACCTGATCCCGGTCAAGCGGTTGAACGATAGCGCGATCTGGATTGAGGGGGAAGTGAGTGACCGCGTGTTACAGCAAGCGCGTCATGTGATTGGTATACGCGGCTGGCATGTCGCCGGCGTGCTGATCCCACGTAGTGACCGCAAGTCAATGAAACTGGCGGAAGCCGAGAACTACACGCATGTGAATAACTATCGGCAGTATATCTACCAGTATGCATGAAAGCAGACTCCGAAACGACACCTCACCCCAAGTCAAAAAGAAGCCTCACCCCCCCACCCCCCTCTCCGAAAAGCGAGAGGGGGAGACACACCATAAGCCTCACCTCAAGTCAAAAAGAAGCCTCACCCCCGACCCCTCTCCCAAGGGAGAGGGGAGACAAGATTAGCTTAGGGGTTGGGCGAGAGCCGCTGTGAGATCGTCGCCTTTGCGGATGATGATGGATGGGATTTTGCCAAGTCGAAGCATGGCGCGGGTGTCATCGGCGTTTGTATTCCCGCCAAATGACGCCGGATCGATTAAGACGCAGACGGGGCGAATGCCTTTGCGCGACAAAATTTGTGCCTGACTGATCCAGCTTGAGTCGAGTGATGAGGTGACGATCACGAGGGTTGTGCCGCGTGTCAAATACGGCGTTTCTAACGTCAGCATTTGACCTAAAGAGTAAGATGATAGACTGCGGGCGACGGCAAGCGCCTGGAAAATGTGTATAAGCTGACGGTTGCCGCGTTCGGGTTGGTAGACTTCTCGATGGGGGATATAAGCGGCAAAACCAAGCGCCCGTTCCTGCTCGATGAAATGCTGTGCCAGCGAAGCGGCGATCACCACGCCGTATTCTTCGGTGGAGGCGGGAATGCCCATTCCTGTTGGAATCACGGGTCCCGTGTCGTTGATTCGCTGTAATGCCGGGTCTTCGACCAGCGATAAGCGCGAGAAATCAATAAACAGCCAAATATCGACCATTGGATCGATCTCGAACTCTTTTACCATCAAGCGATCTTTACGCGCTGTCGATGCCCAATGAATGCGATTAAAGCTGTCGCCGGGAACATACTCCCGCACTCCCGCCGCGTTAGTCGTCACATGGGGTGATCGCTGGCGCTGTGCCTCACCGCCCGACAGCACGCCGATAGGCAGTTGAAAGCGGTTGACCGGCACGGTTGCGGGGTAAACGGTGACGTGAGAGACTGCCGCGAATTTACGCGGGGAAATGAATAAGCCAAACGGATCGCCGCTGAGGATGGTCACGGGTCCCAAGCGAAATTCGCCGCGAGTCAAGCAGGGTGTTTCGACATTCCAGCGATACTTCGCCTTTGCGCCAAGCGACGGGACAACATGGCTGGCGCGGTGTCCCGGTAACTCGGATTCGTCGCGTATTTCTAGCCACAACTTCGGCAAAAATGCGCGGTTTTGCACGACGAACGCTTCTTCCAGATTGCGCCCCACCTGCGCCCGTCGCGTTCGCGTTTTGCGCCCCACGCTGACCCAGCGCACGGAAACCCACGCCCACAATAGAGACACAATCAACAAGCCGCCAAATAAATAGGCGATGTTGAAGAAGACCGCCCTTCCCGTGAAAAGTCCAGTCAAGAGGGCGGCGATCAGCAAGATGTAAATCGTATTACGGCGATTTTGCATATTAACGGGCAGCCGAACCGCCGGGGACTCGAGTCGTGTTGAGGATGTCTTGCACAATGGTGCGCGAGGAAATATCGCGGATACGGGCGGCAGGTCCTACGATGATGCGATGTGCCAGCGCGATTTCTGCCAGTGCTTTCACATCATCCGGTGTGACGAAATCGCGTCCGTCCATTGCGGCGCGGGTTTGCGAACAGCGAAACAGTGCCAGCGACCCGCGAGGGCTGCTGCCCAAATAAACGTCGGGATGCTGACGGCTGGCGGTCACCAGTGAGATGATGTACTGCTTGATTTCGTCTGAAACATGTACCTGCCGGCTGGCGTTTTGCGCGTTGATCAAGTCTTCTACTGTGACGACCTGCTTAACATTTGCCAACGGGTGTTCGTACTGCTGCGCCGACAAAATAGTCATTTCTTCGTGTGGGGTAGGGTAGCCCAACTGAATACGCACTAAGAAACGGTCTAACTGTGCTTCGGGCAGCGGGAACGTGCCTTCATACTCAATGGGGTTTTGCGTTGCTAACAGTAAAAACGGCTGTTCGAGCATGTAAGTCACGCCGTCAACTGTGACCTGCTTTTCTTCCATCGCTTCGAGAAGCGCGGCTTGAGTCTTAGGCGTTGCGCGGTTGATTTCGTCCGCTAGGACGATTTGCGCCATGATAGGACCCGGACGAAATTCAAACTGTCGGGTTTGCTGGTTAAATAGGGTAACGCCCGTTATATCGGATGGGAGCATGTCTGGCGTAAACTGGATGCGGCTGAATGAACAGCCAATCGAGCGTGATAACGCCTTCGCCAGCATGGTTTTACCGACGCCGGGAATATCTTCGATCAGGATATGCCCTTGACTTATCAAGCCGAGGACGGTCAGCCGAATTTCATTGCGCTTGCCGACGATCACCTGACTCACACTGTGGACAATGAGTTCTGCCACCTGTTGAACAACGTCGAGTTTTAGGCGTGGACGGGTATTATTGTTGTAAACTTGAGGATCGGGCATTCGTTCGTTCACCTTAAACGTGTCTACCTGCCGAGTGTAACATAGGTTGTGATAGTTTTCGAGCCAAAGACTCGTTCATTGGCGTGTATAATAAACTAGATTGCCGCCTATTGCGTGATTTGTGGATGACTTCTTTCATACGCTTACAAGACGTTTATCTTGTGGCTGACCAACTGCATGAATTAATCGCTGTTCATAACCTTGCTGGACGTTATGTTTATGTGAATCCGGCATTTGAACGGGCAACCGGTTATCGTTTGGACGATTTGCGCGAAGTTTCTCCCATCCAATTGATTCACAAGGATAGTATTCACGCGCTGTTAGATGCCTTTCAGAAACTGTCGCAGCATGGCGGACAGGAACGCCCGATCAAACACCAATTGATCACGAAATCGGGTGAATATATTTGGATGGATACAACGCTAAGTACCCTTGAAGATGAGCGCGGAAAAATGTCATTGATCGTGTCGGCGTCTCAAACTGCCTCTGATGATTTATCACGCGAGGCATTTGAACAGGCGCGTAAACTGGTGGCGATGGAAGAACGTCAACGTTTGGCACGCGATTTACACGACGCTGTAAGTCAAACGTTGTTTTCTGCCAGCGTGATCGCGGAAACGCTGCCCATGCTGTACGACAGCGAACCCGACGAGGTGATCAAAGGGTTGAACAAACTGGCGTCGTTGACAAAAGGGGCGCTTGCTGAAATGCGAACGCTGCTGGTTGAACTGCGTCCGACGGCATTGTTTGAAATTGACCTCAGCCAACTGCTGACGTATCTGGTCAACAGCTTTCGTACCCGTTTGGAAGGGGAAATCGTGTACGAAAATATTGGCTGTGGCAAGCTGATGGATTCCGAAGTCAAAGTCAGCTTTTACCGGATCGCACAGGAAGCACTTAATAACATTGTGCGTCATTCGCGGGCAACTTCGGTTATGGTGCAGCTTCTGTGTACGGATGATGCCATGACACTCGATATTCAAGATAACGGGCGCGGTTTCGACGCGAAACTGATTTCCGGGAGTCACATGGGTTTGCGAATTATGTTCGAGCGGGCAGAATCGTGCGGCATTGAACTGGACATCATCAGCATTCCCAACGAAGGCACACAAGTTCGCTTAATGAAATCTACCGAAGGCGTTTCCAATGAGTGATAACTCCCCTGACAAGAAAATTCGTGTGCTTATCGTTGACGATCATCAAGTTGTGCGGCAAGGATTCGCCGTGTTTTTGAAAGCCTTTCCTGATCTCGAATTTGTAGGGGAAGCGCTGAATGGCGAAGAAGCTGTGGTTTTGGCTGGACAACTTGAACCGGATGTAATCCTCATGGATATGATCATGCCGCGTATGAATGGGGTCGACGCGACACAGACGATTCGGGATCGCTACCCGAATGTTCAAGTGATTGCGCTGACCAGTTTCACCGATAATAAACAACTTGTACAAGAGGCGCTCAATGCGGGGGCAATCGGATATTTGTTCAAGGATGTATCTATTGCTGACCTTGCCAAAGCCATTCGGTTGGCGAATGAAGGTATTCCCATACTGGCACCCGAAGCGACACGCATGTTAATTCAATCGAAGACTCAACGCAGCCCGAAAGATTTTAACTTGAGCAAGCGCGAACTTGAAGTGCTGGCGCTGCTGATTGAGGGGTTAAGCAATGCCGACATTGCC
>JBBQRJ010000080.1:0-13733 GCA_038214955.1 Aggregatilineales bacterium
AACGCGGGCGTAAAGGCGAGACTCAGGCTTGATCACCCATGGGGCGCATGATACAATCCGCCCCATTGATGAGGGATAGTTCAACGGTAGAACCGTGGCCTCTGGAGCCATTAATCCTGGTTCGAATCCAGGTCCCTCAGTCTCGAAAGCCTGTTCTTTACTTCGGACGGGCTTTTTTCTTGTGTGAACAACTTAGAAGCCAAATCTCTCAATTGAAAATCAGCAGTCGAGCCAAAGCCCCTTAACAACACGATAGGAATGCTCATTTTGGACTTCCAACCAAATAAAATGAACAGTCCGATCTCAAAATGACCAACACTAATCCGTATTACAAGAGGAGTTATATATCGTCATACGATGTACTGCTGCCCTGTCGAAAAGACAAACGAATATTGATCGTTGAAGATATGCTAAACGGACAGCAAATCAGCCCGATATTTCAAATTATGTTATGAAAGTAATTGTATGCGCTGCCTCTTTAATTCATTTATTTTATTTTTATGACGAAAATAATTAAACAGGGCAAATGGAATTAGAATAATTCCTATACCAAGAGGAGATAACAACAGACAAAAAATAAAAATAATGGTTGCCGCATTCTTTTGACTTTGCCTACTTGCAAGTTGATCATCTATAACTTGTAGCTGAGCAGCATTAGATTGGGAAGAAGCGATATTCATGTCTCTTAAACGTGCTAACCACTTTTCAGCCGTAGGGTGATCAATAGTGATAAGCAGCGTTTGAGCATCTTTATATCGCTTATTTTGAATAAGTTCTTTTGCACGCTCAAGTAAAACTTCCGTTGATTGATTACTCATTATTTTATTCTCATAGAATTATGGAGTGCATTTTACGCAAGATATAAACTCAACGCTAATGAATTAATTCTAACATACATCTAGCTTTTTGACGAGTTTTTAATTTTGAAAAATTAATACTACGCGATCCATATTGGAAACTATACATACTTGACCCAGTGAGAGGGCTGTGGACAGCAGGGATCAGTGACGTGAGAATAGCTGAGTCTTATAAAACATATCGTGGTTAAACGTGTTCCCTTGTCCGAAATGTCTGACGAACACTGGCATAAAGTCATGGACGTGAATCTCTCAAGCACGTTCTACAGCGTGCGTGCGATTCTGCCCTACATGCCTGATGGTGGGCGTATCGTCACCATGTCGTCGGTGGGAGCGCGTAACGGCGGAGGATTCGGCGCAAGTGCCTACGCCGCCGCGAAAGCCGGGATCATGGGTTTCACCCGTGCGCTTGCCAAAGAACTCGCGCCGCGTCACATCACCGTGAACGCCCTTGCCCCCGGCTTCATCTCGGAAACCCCCTTCCATGAAACCTTCACGGGGAAAGAAAACTACGACGGCATTATCAACACCATTCCCTTAAAGCGGGCGGGCGTACCGGATGATGTGGCGGGCGCGGTGCTGTATTTCGTGTCCGATCTCGGCGCATGGATTACGGGGCAAGTCGCGGAAATCAATGGCGGCGCGTGGTTTGTGTAAGCGACACAGACGATCTTTCTCGTTTGGCTTGATGCGGTACAATACGGGTCTGTGACATCCACAAATATCGCATGGGAACGTACCAAGCATGACGACAAACAACCATCAATCGCCTGTTGAGGGCGAACACGTTGAAGGCAGAAAAGACTTTATCCGCGAGATCGTGGAAGCGCATAACGCCAGCGGGCGATTTGGTCAGCGGGTATACACACGTTTCCCCCCTGAGCCGAACGGCTATCTGCACATCGGTCACGCCAAGTCGATTTGCGTGAATTTCGGGCTGGCAGACGAATACGGTGGCAAAACCAATCTGCGATTTGACGACACCAACCCCACGAAAGAAGAACAGGAATACATCGACGCGATCATTAAAGACGTGCGTTGGCTTGGCTTCGAGTGGGAAAACCTGTTCTATGCTTCGGATTATTTTGAGCAGTTGTATCAATGGGCGGTCAAGCTGATTCAGGACGGCAAGGCATATGTTGATGACCTCACGGCGGAACAAATCCGTGAGCATCGCGGGACGCTGACCGAACCGGGACGCGAAAGTCCTTATCGTACCCGCACAGCCGAAGAAAACCTTGATCTGTTCCAGCGAATGCGTGCAGGAGAGTTCAAAGAAGGCGAACGGGTGCTGCGGGCGAAAATTGACATGAGTTCAGCCAACGTCAACCTGCGCGATCCCGTGCTGTATCGCATTCTGCACGCGCATCACCCACGCACGGGCAACAAATGGTGCATCTACCCGATGTACGATTGGGCGCACGGACAAAGTGACTCGATTGAGGGGATCACGCATTCGATTTGCACGCTCGAATTTGAGGATCACCGTCCGCTTTATGACTGGTTTATTGACCAGTTGGGCATTGAACATCCACAGCAAATCGAGTTTGCCCGCCTCAATTTGACCTACACCGTCATGAGCAAGCGCAAGTTGATCCGCCTTGTGCAAGAAGGTCATGTCAGCGGGTGGGATGATCCGCGTATGCCTACCCTATCGGGAGCGCGGCGGCGCGGCATCACGCCAAAATCATTGCGTGACCTGTGTGAGGTGACCAGCGTTTCCAAAACGAACGGCATGGTCGATATTCAAATGCTGGAACATTTTGTCCGGCAAGACTTGAACAAGACCGCGCCGCGTGTGATGGCGGTGCTGCACCCGATAAAAGTTGTGCTAACCAACTACCCCGAAGATCAAGTTGAAGAATTCGATGCAATGATCAACCCCGAAGACCCCAGCGCCGGAACGCGCAAAGTCCCGTTCTCACGGGTGCTATACATCGAACAAGAAGACTTCATGGAAAACCCGCTGCCGAAGTTCTATCGACTATCGCCGGGCAAAGAAGTGCGCTTACGTGCTGCTTACTTCATCAAGTGCGAGGAAGTGATCAAGGATGCAGACGGGAACATCACCGAACTGCGCTGCACCTACGACCCGGCAACACGCGGCGGCGACTCCCCCGACGGGCGCAAGGTCAAAGCGACGATGCATTGGGTGAGCGCGGCACACGCCCTCGAAGCACAGGTGCGTTTGTACAACACCTTGCTGACGATTGCCGACCCTGCCGATATGGAAGACGATAAAGACTTCCTCGACTACATTAATCCTGATTCTGTACAAGTCATCGAACGGGCATTCATCGAGCCTAGCGTCAAAGGCGCGGTGTCTGGCACACAGTATCAGTTTGAGCGGTTGGGCTACTTCACCGTAGACCCTGACACGATGCCGGATCAATTGGTTTTTAACCGTACCGTGACGCTGAAAGATGAATGGGCGAAACTTCAAAAGTCAGCGGGTGGCGGTTGAGGTTTTGGCAGGGGCGGGACAACTCCCGCCCCAACGCATTCTTTGATTTCGTGACAATGGTGTCCTAATCGCCCGCGCTTGAAGGTTCGGGCAGCAAGTCGATTTGGGTTTCTTGCCATTGGCGCAGCGGAGCGCGGCTCACCAGCGCAACGGTCCCCAAGATCATCAGCACGGCATTCACCATAATTGCCGACTGAATGCCGATCAGGTTTCCGACCCCACCGACCCACAATGCCGCGAATGGTTGCAACCCATAGCTGACCAACAAGAATACGCCCACCATGCGCCCGCGCATATGCGGCGGCGCGTTGACCTGCAAAATACCCATGATTGTGGTCATCACGGCGGGAAGTGCCAACCCGGAGACGAACAACGCCGCAATCGCCAGCGGAATCGCATGGGTTGCCCCTAGCAGAAACAGAAAAACCGCGCCGATCAACATTGCGCCCGCAAGCACCGCGCCGACTCGCTTTTGCGCTTGCATCAGCGGCACAACAATCAACATGCTCACGAGTGATCCTACGCCGGACGCACCCATGAGTATCCCGTAAGTGGATGCATCACCGCCAAGTAAGGTATCAGCAACAGCGGGAAGCATATTTAGAATGATCGAGAACCCGAAGAACGTTGCCAGAATCGCAAACAGGACACAATCGGCTAAACGCGGCTCACTGCGAACATACTGGATTGCTTCACGAAAACTTTCATGTTCTTTGGCTGGCTTGTGAACTTGTTCCGCCCGCACAATCAAGAGGCTGGCGATAATCGCCAAAAACGAGAACCCATTCAAGATGAATGCAGCACCCGCACCCCAAACACTCAAGACAACTGCCCCAATAGCAGGTCCCAAAATGCGACTCGTCTGGACGAGCAGCAAATACAGGTTAACGGCTTGGCGTACCATCGTAACGCCTGACAAATCGCCCAGAAACGCTTGAGCAGAAGGCGCATCAATGGCGGACATAATGCCCATGACGACGCTAAAAACGAAGATGTGCCAGACTTGAATCGATTGCGTCAGTACCAGCGCCGCTAGGGTGAACGCTATCAGCATAGAAGCCGTTTGTGTGGCGAGACGCAGTTTACGCCGATCTACGCGGTCTGCCCACCCACTTGCGAAGGGTCCCACCAGTAGAAACGGCAGTGAGTAAAGCATCGCCGCTGTACCAAGCCCGACCGTCGATTGGGTCAACTGCCACACGACCCATCCGTAAGCAGTCACATGCAGATAAGTTCCGATTGTAGAGACAGTTTGTCCAATGAGATAAATGCGAAGGTTGCGAATCCTTAACGGGGCAAAACTTGCGCCAATGGTCTGCAATGCGTCCATGCGTTGTGCGCTCCAGTGGAGGAATGAATTAATTCACACATCCTTAAGCATTAATTGTGAGCGTGTTTCCCATGTTATTGCATAAAGATTCGGGCTAAAATCGGGGGGGGATTCAAACGTAAGGATGAAAATGAGTAACGCGCCGTTGAACGGAAATAATATGACGCGCATCTTGATTGCCGGGATGCTTCTGGCAGTTGTTGGCGTCGGTTCTTTCGTCCTCATTTGGGGGATGATGGGCAGTGCGGGGGTGGCAAACTTGCCGCGCCTTTTAGTTTCGATGTGTATTCCACCGGCGATTATCGCGCTGATTATGGGGGTGTATATCCTCGTCACGCGCTCGAAGGCAGATGATTAGGGCGACTGCGGTTTCAAGTCAGTTTGACCATCCGGTAAACGATGAGTACGGGCGATCCCCCGATGCGCGGTTCGGAAATTGCATCAATGCGTAACCCTGCTTGAAACGCCGCCCGCGTATAATCTTCGTACAGGTGAGCGTAATGCTCCACCGCGTACTGACGCCCGTCTGAACTGCTGAATGTCCGCTGTCCCCCGTTGAGCGCAACAAACGGATGCACATCGCTAATCAGCGCCACACCCAGTGGTCGGAGTACCCGCGCAATTTCGCCTACAGCTTCGGTCAAATCGGGCAGATGCCCTAATGCCAATCCGCACAAAATAACATCAATGGACGCAGATCGAAGCGGGAGCGCCGTTCCGGTGGCTTGTATCCGCAGCGCCAGCGGATTCGCTTCTAGCATTGCCGCGCTGTTGTCGATAGCGATCACCTGCCGCGCCTCGCGTTCTTGCGCCAACAGACCGTAACGCCCCGTCCCACAGGCGAGATCAAGCACAACCGCGCCTTGAAGGGGCGGCAGCATGGCAAGCATAGCACGTTGTTCAAATTCCATGAATGGATTATGGGCGTAGGGAGGGTACGCAGACGCCCACAACGCATAAGCATCTAAACTCGACAGAGTTTTGACTCGCCCTGTGATCATGCGGCGGAGACGATTCAATAGTAGACCTCGCGCACATTTTCAGGCGCGGACGCTAACGTTTCGTCATCCTCAACGGTGTGGGTGATGGTGCCGATAATCACGAGGTCAGCCCACAGGTTAAAAGCATGGTCGTTTGCGCTGTATGCCGAACGTGTGCTTCGGGGCAGTGATAACCAGCGGTAAGCGATACGCCGCCGTTCCTCGCGTGAGGTACGTTCGCGCAGTTCGGAATACCAGAACGGGAGCGCCATAAATAGCGCAGGAAATCGCCGTGCAAACTGCTTCGAGCGAAATACGCCCCACCCAAAAATATACAGCAGAACGAGCAGTACAGCGGGCAAAGGGGTGCTGAAAAAACCTTCGGCGACCACGCTTGTTATGGCAAATGTGAGCAGCGCGAAGCTCAATACAAGTTCAGGCAGCACCGTATAACTGTCATCACCTACCCCATAACGCTCAAATAGGCGCAGCAAGGGCGATTTCAGCCAGCCCATTGCAATTAACAAGTTACGAACAAAATAAGCAAACAAAGCGAGAGTCAACAAGAGTAAGTAAATCATAGTTTCATCAACGTTCGCCCCCCTTTGAATAATGGACACACACAGCGTTCACATTCTGCCCGTTCGCCTTGACGATAAGCACGCCGCAAGTCAAGCGCCGCCTCGCTGTTGATGGCGTCCGCCAGACGTTCACCTTTCAAGCGTCCCATCGTCGGCAGAAAATAGCAGGGGCGCAGTGACCCATCAACCTCGATCACAGCGGAAAGGTGCGGCGCATTACAGCGCACCGCCGGAAAGTCGGCTTTTCCGTACAGCGCATTGAAATAACTGACCATCTTACGCAATTTCTCAGGCGATTCAGCGATACGGTGACTGGCAAAATCATCGGCAAAACGAGTTTCGATCACGTCTAGCACGAGGCTAAATTCATCGACATCATCAGGGGTCAACGCGGTTGTCGGAGGCGTATGCTCTACAGGAATAAGGCGTGAGCCGAACGCGAATGGGTTACTGACATCAACCGTCAAAAAACTGATGCTGTTGACATCTGCCGCTTTCGCCGCTTCGATGATCTGGGGCATTTCCCGATAATTCGCCCGCTGGAGCGTCGTGCGCGTGCTAACTCGCACACCCCCCGCACGCACAGCGCGAATACCCTCCATAATGAGGTCAAAGCCATCCACGCCGCGAATTGCGTCATAGGTGGCGGGTGTTCCCCCATCTAAACTGACGATCACCTCATCAACGCTGGAAAGCACCTCATCAATTTGACGGCGTAACAACAGTCCGTTCGTGAGCAGCATGACCCGCGTGCCTTCGCGCCGTAAGCGCCGCCCGATCTCGCCCCACTGGGGATGCTGCATCGCCTCACCACCGCTCAAGACCGCCCACTTGACGGACAGGTTGCGAAAGTCGGATGCAATGGACTCGACCAATTCCATACGCATGTTTCGGCGCGGGTTGCGCCAAATATCACAGGTGACGCAGCGACTGTTACAACCATCCGTCAAATACAGGATGACAATTGGCAGCGTGCGTAAATGATCTCCTACCAGGTTCATTAAATGTTTAGCGCCCATATCAACAGTATAAACCCGTTCGTTAAGGGATTCAAATTACGTGGGATGCACCTTAAAACGTGTTACAATGGGTCACGTTTAACCGCCGACAGAGTCCCAAATATGCTCAATCCCGATTTTTTGAAGAATGGTCCAGGTCCCCGTTTAGCCTTCATGGAACAACCCGACTCCAAAGTGATTGCAGAAACGCTGGTCGCGTTTGCGAACACTGAAGGCGGTACGCTGGTGGTTGGGCTAAAGCACAACGGCGACATGGGTACGAAAATCGAGAATGAACTGCTGCCAAAGGCACTCAAAGATGCCGACAGCTTATGCAGTCCATCGATCGTCACGGGCAACTGGGAGCCTGTCGAAACAGAAAAAGGCAGCACGGTTTACGCGCTCCGCGTGCCGCGCAGCATTGAACTGCACGCGCTAAGTGACGGGCGCGTCCTCATTCGTGACGAACAAATCAACCGTCCGCTCGGTGGGCAAGAAATCCTCAAGCTGGCAAGCGCGAAATCGACGGGGGACTATGAAAGCGAAGCCGTTCCTGCCGCAACCAAAGACGACCTCAGCAAGAAGCTGATTGACGAATACATTGCCAAACGCGCTGAACGGACGAAACGCCCCTACAATGGTAAGGTTGACGATCTCCTACGCGAAATTGGCGCAATTGATACCGCAGATCGCCCGACGGTCAGCGGGATTCTGCTGTTCAGCGAGTACCCGCAGCATTGGCTGCCGCAAAGTGGAGTCGTGTTTGCCAAATTTGTCGGCAAGACGCCACGCGGCGAAAACGGACTCGCGGGTTACACGCGCCGCGAAGAACTGACAGGTCCTATCCCCCGCTTGATTGAATCGTCATGGAATCTCATTTGGAGCGAGATGGCGGTCAGCGCCGTTATCAAAGGCTTGGAACGCGAAGAAACAACCGAATATCCGCAGTTTGCCGTGCGTGAAGCCATCGTGAATGCTATTTGCCACCGTGACTATCGGCTCAAGGGGCGGCGAATTGAAATCCGCATGTATTCGGATCGGCTTGAAGTGATTTCTCCCGGCGGGCTGCCCGGATTCATCACGGTTGAAAACATTGTCGATGAGCATTTCAGCCGCAACCCGCGCATCGTCAACGGCTTGTTTCAATGGGGTTATATCGAAGAACTGGGCTTGGGTATTGATCGCATGATGGAAGTTATGGAACAGTCGGGGCATTTGCCGCCCAACTTTGATGCCCGTCCGTACAGCTTCGCCGTGACGTTGTTCAACTCACGCGAACGTCAGGTTGTGCCAGAATGGGTACGCAACACCAATCACCGTCAAGCGCGGGCGCTGCAATATATCCGCGATCACGGTTCGATCACCAACCGCGAATACCGTTCGCTGTGTCAGGGTGTCTCTGCTGAAACACTGCGACTCGATCTCGCGGATATGGTCGAACGCGAAATTCTGCTGAAAGTCGGCTCCAAAAAAGGCACGTATTATATTCTTAAATAATCCTGCAAGGAAACACGGATGAACTCGGTCACTAGCACGCTGATCCTCGTCAGCCTGATCGCACACCTTGTCCTGACCGGATACATCGTAATCCGTAGAGAACGGGTGCGCGTTGGGAGACTGTGGCTTACGCTAACGGTCTTGTTTTCGCTCCTCGTGACCGTCACCTTCATGACTACGCTGTCTCCACTTCCAGTTTTTGTGCAGGGCGCGGCGGTCATTGCCTATGGCGCGTTAGTCATGCGAGACATGACCGATAGAACGCCGCGTTACTGGTTGGGTTATGGCGTAATTTGGCTCGTGGCGCTCATGATCAGCGCGTTGGTTGCTGGTGAAAGCAGCGAAGTCTGGTTGATTCGGGCGTTTACCCCTCCCAATCCGGTATCGTCCATCACCATGCTGGTCGGCTTGACGTTGGGCGGCATTATTTTGCTCTCAACCGCGTTTTACACCTTCTACATTGCACGTCTACCGGAAGTCGCAAACCGCGCCCTGTTCTGGGTGATCAATTCTGCTGTATTCGTGATCGGCGTCGTCCTCGTTGGCACAGGCATTGATGCGCTCGGCGTTCCCGGCGTGTTCGTGATGCTGTTCAGCGCAGCAGGTGCAGTTTACGCACAGGTCAATTACCGCGTGGTTGATATTCGACGTGAACTTGGTTCGGCGGCGCGTGTCATGATTTTGCTGTTCATCACGGCGGTGGTCATCTTCGCCGCCTTGATCGCTGCGAGTGGGCTTGAACAGCCGCGCACCGCGCTGATCCTCGGCGCAGTCGCATTGATTACCGCCCTGCTCTATTTGCCCATTCGACAGGTCGCAGAAGCGGTAATCGGCTTAATTGTGCGCGGTTCGCTGACCGACTCCACAGAAATTACACGGCGCTATACACAGCAAATTACCAACGCTGTTGAACTGAACTCACTGGTGGATGCGGCAACCCGTGCCTTGAATGGGCTGCTGCGCGTGCGTCGCTCTGCATTGATCCTCGTGAATGACGCGGGAGATGCCACCGCCGAACTGAATCTACTTCCGACTTCCGAACGAACGACTCGCGGCTACGTCACCAAAGCGGGCAGCCTGTACAAGCATTTCGCCCTCGAAGGCGCTTCATTGTCACAGTTTGACCTTGAATTTGACCCACGCTTTAAAACGCTGCCCGAAATCGCGTTTTTCCGCGAGACGAGTTTGAGCGCGTATGCGCCGATCATGATGGATAACATGCTGATCGGCATTCTCGCGTGTGGCGCTAAACTCAACGATGCGCCCTTCACCGCCCGCGATTTTGAACTACTGGCGACAATGGCAAGCCAAACTGGAACAGTGTTGCGTAACGCCCGCCTTGTCGCAGACCTCCGCACGCTGAATCAAGGGATGCAGTCGCTAAACACCAACCTTGAAGACGCGAAAGATCAGGTAGAAAAGTTGGACGCGGTCAAGACGGATTTTGTGACGATTGCAAGCCACGAACTTCGCACGCCGCTGGCGCAAATTCGCGGCTATACCGACATCATGGACGCGCTCAATGAAGGTGGCGCACTTGACCAAGATAAGATGGTAGGTTTAGTGTCTAATCTGCGTAAAGCAACTGAACGCATGGAAGAACTGATCACCGCCATGCTGGATGTCAGTCAGCTTGACGTGAATGCGATGGATTTGCACTTCACGCAAACGGCGCTGGAAAGCGTCATGCGAATGGCAATTGAGCCGCTCACAGACGCGATTCGTCAGCGAAAACTCACACTGGCAGCACGCGGTCTACGCGGTTTGCCCATTCTGCAAGCCGATTTACAGCGGTTAGTACAAGCGTTCCGCAATATCGTCGTCAACGCCATCAAATTCACGCCCGACGGCGGCAAAATCGACATTACGGCGAGTGTTCAACCCGCCGAACACCCCGCCGAACCTGATCACATCCTCATAACGATTAAAGATACAGGGGTGGGAATCGACAAAAACAATTTAGAACTGATTTTCCGCAAATTCTACCGTGCGTATGATCCGGGTTTGCACTCAACGGGGACTTATAAATTTATGGGCGCAGGTCCCGGCTTAGGCTTGACTATCGCGCAAGGCGTGATCGAGGGTCACGGTGGGAAAATTTGGGCGGAAAGTCCCGGTCACAACATGCAGACCTACCCCGGTTCGACATTCCATATCCTGCTGCCCATCACCCCACCCGAAGATGCGCGGCGCGTCATGCCCTTCCAAATGCCCGAACCCGTCTCAAAAGAGCCAACAGCAGTCCATGCGTCATAGTTTACACAGGCGCGAGAAGTCGGTCAACTTGCGTTTTGAATGCCTCTAATGATCCGCTCGTGTAGTAGAGAGGTCGGGAGTCAGAAGGCACTATAATAGCAGGCAGCACCCGCGCTACCTGCCGCGCCACTGCTGCGCTAGGATCAACCAACGTGATGTCGCTCATTGCAGCCAGTTTGGGCGCTAGAAATGGAAAGTGAGTACACGCTAACACTAAGTGATCCGCGTGCGCGTCGATCAGCGGTTGCAGATAGCGGCGTAGAATCGCTTCGCCTTCGGGCGTGTCCTGCGTTCCATTCTCGACCATCGCCACCAGATCGGGCGCAGGCTGCGTAATCACCCGGACATTCCCTGCAAACCGTTCGATAACGCTGCGATACAAACTGCTTTGAGCGGTAGCTCGCGTTGTCCACACGCCAATTACGCCTGTTTTCGTGCCTTCGGCGGCGGGTTTGACGGCAGGTTCCATGCCGACAATTGGAATCTCCGGGTAACTAGCGCGGAGATCATGCAAGCTGGCGGCGCTGGCGGTGTGACAGGCGATAACGATGATACGTGCGCCGTAGCCTATAAGAAACTCAGCAGACTTTTTGACGAGTCCGCGAATATCCTCAAGAGATCGTTCGCCGTAGGGTAAATTGGCTTGATCAGCATAATAAATCGTGGGGAGCTGCGGCAGGTGTCGGTGAATTTCGCGCAAAACCGACAACCCGCCAACACCGGAGTCGAATACGCCGATGCGCTTTATGTATTCGTCAGTGTCATAGCGATAGGTAATCCGCTTAAGGCTGGCGGGTGGCACTTTCACGGGCTGCATTGACAAACTCCGTGAACAAACGGCTCATCATGGTGTCATCCTGATACAGGTCTTCGGGATGCCACTGCACACTGAGGACGAAATGCTTATTCGGCATTTCAAGCGCCTCAACTACGCCATCTGGCGCATAAGCCGTCAAATTGACGCCCGGCGCGGGTGCTTGCACAGATTGATGATGCAAACTGTTGACGGTGACTCGGGTTGTCCCCAGAATCGAGGCGAGTCGACTGTCCGGGCTGATTTCGACGTTGTGCAGACGTGTGCTGCGCGGGTATTCATCAGGGAGATCGTGCGTCAACGTCGTGTCCACTTGTGAGGGAATATCCTGCACAAGCGTCCCACCAAGCGCCACATTCATCACCTGATGTCCGCGACAAATGCCAAACAACGGACGATCATCCGCAACTGTCCAACGCGCCAGCGTGAGTTCAAGCGCATCACGCCCCACATCAATCACTTTGGTTTGAGGATGGCGCTCCTGCCCGTACTCTACCGGGTCAACATCAGGTCCGCCCGGAAGCAGAACCGCATCTAGCCGTTCATAGAGTTCGTGCAAAATCGATTCTTCCAAACCCGTGGGAATATAGACGGGCAAGCCGCCCGCGTCCGCAATCGCATAAGCGCTTGCGGCATAGACGCGGTGATACAGCTTGCCCCGTTCTGCATACACATCTGAAGTCGTGATCCCAATGAGAGGTCGCACGGTTTAACGCTTTTCCTTCAGGCGTGCCGCCTTCCCGCGAACATCACGCAGATAGTACAGTTGAGCGCGACGAACCTTCGCCTTGCGCGTCACTTCGATCTTTTCAACACGTGGGCTTTTGAGCAGGAAAGTACGTTCCACGCCAATACCATGCGTTGCAATACGGCGGACGGTGAAATTCGCATCGTTGCCGCCTTTGCGGTAGCGAATTACGACGCCCTGAAAAATCTGAATACGTTCGCGGTCACCTTCGACGACCTTGACATGTACTTTTACGGTGTCGCCGGGACCAAACTGGGGATGCCCACGATCAGGGGCTTCCAGTGCTTTCACTAACTCGTTATTCACGGGATTCCTCATTCAAAAAAAGTACGCTCATCCTTTTATCAGGGGGGCGTACAGGGTCAAATCAAGGTCGCATTATACAGGCACGCAGACCGTCTCACAAGGGTCACAGACCGAGACGCCGCGCAACCTTAAATAGTCCGGTGATGCTCTTACCGTCGATAATCTCGCCGCGTTCGATCATTGCCAGCGCCTCAGTCAGCGGGACGCGAGAGGCTTCAATGAATTCGTCGTCGTCCATATCTAACCGGGACTCGCTCAAGTCACTTGCTAAAAACAGATGAATGAACTCGGTGGTGTAACCGGGAGCGACATAAATGCCGCCCAACGACTCCAGCTTACCGGGACGATAACCTGTTTCTTCTTGAAGTTCTCGCTCTGCACAGATGAGCGGCGTTTCTTCGGGGTCAAGCGTCCCAGCGGGGATTTCCATCATCACCCGCCCCGCCGCTAACCGGAACTGACGCACCAGAAGCACATTTTGCGCCTCATCCAGCGCGACAATTGCCACCGCGCCGGGATGCTGGATCAATTCACGGATCGCCTCTTTGCCGTTCGGTAGGCGGACAGTCGCCACAGATAACCGCACGACTCGCCCGCTGTAAATCTCTTCGCTGTGAAGGATGACTTCTTCCATAAAATTTAACGGCAGGGGACACGCGGTTTTAACCGGGTGGGGAATGCCGTCTTGTCTCCTCTCGTTCAACGGGGTCAATCGCTCCCCGAAGGGAGGTCGTTTTTTGCCGTAAAGCTGGAAAACGACCAAACCGCCTCCCCTCGCGGGGGTAAAGTTTGCCTCGCCAATGTTATTTCGGCTTGTCGCGCTCAACACACCGACTTAGACCCTCAGCCTGTTTAATGTTGAACGATAGCGCTACAGACTGGCTCGCATCCGTAGGTATCAT
>JBBQRJ010000081.1:0-13725 GCA_038214955.1 Aggregatilineales bacterium
ATTAACCATGCCGCGAGAGATCGCCAGCGACATCATTTTGGCGTAGGTCATTGCCGCCGCGAGTTCTTCGGACGACAGCAGTTCACCAAACGCGGGCATAATGTCATTGCCGTTGGTGATGCTGGCGAGAATTTGCTCGTCAGTGTAGGCGGTGATGTCCGGCAGGGGCGCACCATTCGGCGCATCTGACCCCGCGCCGACGCGCCCATGACACTCGGCGCAGTTCGCCATCCACACTTCGCCGCCAAGCGTCATGGTAGCGGCGATATCGTCCCTTGCCGTGTCTATCGGCACAGAAGTTGCTACGATGCGCGGTTCACTCGACAATCCCTGACAACCCGCCAGCGCGATCAAGATGAGAAGAAAGAAACTAAAACGATGCAGCATGAGTTAGCTCTTTTCCTTCACACGTTCGTGTGCGCCGTCACGGGTGCGGACATACGCCGCAATCGCCTGTTCAACCGGATCATCATTGGTCGTGATCAGCGTCGTTTCGACGCTTTTACGCTGCTTGTGCGATGTCTTCGGTTCGTTCACTTCAAGCAGTTGCAATAATGTGACGCCGTGTTCCGTCCAGCGTGTGCGTTCGGCAGTGTAGGCTTCTTCTGACAGCTTGCCGACTTGATAATCCTCGTCTAGGTCACGCACGGTCATTAATGCGCGTTCGTATGCCGCGATCATGTTGAGGCGTTCACGGGCTTGCTCAGAGGTTGCTTTGCCGCCGCGCAGGAAAGGCAGCGCCAGATAAGCCAACCCGATGAGCAGCATTCCAATACCGATAATCAAACCGCCGCCGCTCATTGTGCGCCGCCTTTCGCTAATACGCCGTCGATGATGGTGATTAAACGGTCACGGGTGATACCCGCATAGACAAACTGGGCGATATTGCCGTCTTGATCGATGATGAACGTCTCCGGCACACCCTGAATGTGATAGGCTTCGCTGATTCGCGTTCCCAGATCGGGCGCATTCATGTAACTGATGCCGAATTCTTCCATGAAGGCGATAGAGCGAGGTCCGTTATCGGCGTAGGCGATCCCCAAGAAGATGACATTGCTGCTGTTCTGATAGTATTCCCATGCCGATTGAAGTTCGGGCGCTTCGGCGCGACAGGGACCACACCACGACGCCCAAAAGTTGATCATGACGACCTTGCCACGCAAATCGGTCAGGTTGTAGCTTTGCCCGTCGAACGTCTCGAATGCGAAGGTGGGCGCAGCGCCCGACTCCGGTTGAGTTATCCGCTGGCGTGCCAGCGCAATGGCGAACACAATCGACACTGCGATGATGCCCACGAGCAGCACGATTGAACCGAGTCCAAGTCGTGCAGGTTTGCGCGGCGCTTCGACTGCCAGTTCGACAGGCATTGTTTCATTCACTGATGTAGTCATTTATCCTCCTTACGAGAGGTTGAGTTAGGGCAAGGCAAGCCTTGCCCCTACAAGTTCAATTCGATAGGTCTTGCTCGAATAGATCGTCGTAATGGCTGCGATCTGTGGCTTGCACGACGACAGGTGTTTGCGCGGGTCGGCGCTTGAGCAGTACGAACGCCACGCCAATCAACGCCGCCGCGACTAAAATCCAGGGTACGTAGAGCGACATTGCCCGCAGCAGCGGATCAAGCGGTGTACCGACGACGCGATCCCCGAAGCGGCGCACGAAATCTTCTGTGATCTGCACTTCGGTTTTGCCCTGCTCCAACTGCAAGCGGATTTCATAGCGCCAGTCGGCACAGGCGGACGTGCCGCAGGTATCCAGCGTAATGTTCTCGCACACGGGGCAGTAAAGTTTTTGTGCAATGGCGTTCACTTGATCGTCGGTGACAACAATCCCGTCTTGCGCCCACACCATTGACGGGACGCTCAAGGCGAGGACGAGGAACATCAAGAGATAACGCCAATTCATAGATTGCGTCATGATCGCGCTCCTTGCGAGACGGCGAGGCGCAGCGTTTCGCGCACGCGGGCGGGAAGTGTCTCACGCGGGTAACCCGCTAGCAGCGTGCCGATGATGAGGATCAAGCCGCCCCACCACACCAGATTGATCAATGGGTTGATGTACACTTTGAAGGTTGCAGAACTCGCGCTGATCGGTTCCCAGTTCACCAGCAGCACGTAGAAATCGTTTTCGAGTGTGCTGTACGATCCGGCGATGGTCATGCTGTTCATGTCGGTAGCTTCGGGGAAGAAATCACGGCGCGGGCGCAAATGCGATATTTCGTTTCCATCGCGGAACAGCGTGAGTTCGGCAATGTCCATGATGCGCCCATCTTCCGAGACTTGATTCCCCAGCAAACCGTCATAACGCATGGTGTAGCCGTCAATTTGCAGGCTTTCCCCTACGGAAAGCGTTTGCTGTGTCTCCTGTTGGAACACCATCGAGCCGATCACGCCCATGCCGATCACGGCAATGCCCAAGTGGATCATGTAACCACCATAACGGCGCGGGTTGCGCGTGACGAGCGCGAACAACGAGTGCAAAACGTTCTCTTTATGGACACGCTGCCGCGCTACTACTCCGCGATAGGTTTCAAAAATCGCTACCCATCCCGCCAGCAAAACGAGTCCGTAGCCGAGCAAAGCGCCGGGGCTGGTGACTCCACTGAGATAGAATGCACCGACTGTCAGCACTGTCAGCCCAACGGGGATCACGAGCGCCCGACCCATTTTTGAGAGAGTCGAAATACCCCACGCCGAAACAGGCGCAACGCCCATCAGCAGATAAAGCAGCAGGAACAAAGGCGCTGTCACCCCATTGAAGTAGTCTGCGCCAAGCGTGATGTTGGTATCCATGAACAGTTCAGAAACAATCGGCGCACCAAAACTGCCCCAGAAGATCACGACGAACAGCGCCATGAATACAAAGTTGTTCAGCACGAACAACGCTTCGCGGCTGAATACGCTGCGGAATGCATGATCGTCTTTGAGTTCGCCGCGATGACGCCGCCACAAGATCAAGGACACGGAGATAAACGTCAGCGAGAACCAGAAAAAGAACATCGGGAAGCCGATTTCGCTGCGGGCGAAGCTGTGAACGCTGTCCACCAACCCGGAGCGCGTCGCAAACGTGGCGAAGATCACCGCGCTGAATGTGCCGATCACAAGGAACATGTTCCACGTCTTGAGCATCCCTCGCTGTTCCTGTATCGTGACGCTGTGCAGGTAGGCTGTGCCGACCAACCAGGGGAGAAACGCCGCATTTTCGACGGGATCCCAACCCCAGTAGCCGCCCCAACCGAGTACGTCATATGCCCAACGCCCGCCCAACAGCAAACCAAGCGACAGGAACAGCCACGCGACCAATGCCCAACGGCGCGAGACTTTGATCCAGTTGGTGGAGAGATCGCCAGAGGCTAACGCGGACATGGCGAAGGCGAACGGGATGACGAAGCCGACGAAACCGAGATACAACATGGGCGGGTGAATCGCCATGCCGAAGTGTCGAAGCAAGGGGTTTAGCCCGTTAGCGGACTCTGCCAGCATACGCGCCGCCGGAACAGTCGCGCCAGCCGGGATGAATGCTGCGGCGACGAAATCGCCGCTTGGAAGCACCCACCAGCGTTCAAACGGGTTTTCGAAGAACAGCGTCAAGCCGAGAAAGAACACGACGACTGCCATCATGTAAGCAATAGCATAGGGCATGAGCCTACGATGTGATTTCCAGTTAAAGGCGACGGCGGCGGCGGCAAACAAGCTCATCAGCCACGACCAGAACAAAATCGAACCCGCTTGCGACCCCCACAGCGCCGTGAAGCGGAAGAAGTCCGGCATATCAGGACTCGTGACCGACCACACATACGCGATTTGATACTGCTGCGTCATCAGCGCGATCTGCAAGCAGAGCGCCGAGACGGTCAATAAGATGAAGTTCAAGATCACAGCGTTGCGCCCGCTAATCACCATCGCTTCGCTGTGGGCGAACCGTTCGCCGTACACCGAAACGATGATCGCGTAGATGGCTGCGATAAAGGCGAACAACGCCGCAATCAAGCCGATTTCTGCTAACATAGCTTTCTCCCCCCAGACTTACGTCTAGCTTGCTTCAATCTGCTGCGGTACGCCTTCTTCATAGCGACTTGGGCATTTCAACAACAGTTCGCTGGCGTAAAACACGCCGTCTGCGTGGAATTGTCCGGTCAAAATGGCTTGCGCCTCATGTCGAAGCAAATCCGGCTTGACTTCGTTTTCCATGTGTACCTGAATGCGCGATGCGTTCGGGTCAGTAACAGCCGTATGCAGCGTCAGCGCGAGATCAGTCGTGTCGGTTGGGATGTTGGCAATGGTGAAGTCGAGGATTAGATTTTCACCGTCGTAGGCAATGGTATTGCCGTCTACTGCACCGGAAAGACGAACCGTCTTGCCGACGTAATCTGCATTGTTGACCAACTCATCAACGGTCATAAAAAATTGAGCGCCGCTCATCGTGCCAGAAACGATCAAGTACACGACCGCGCCAAGCAGCAGCACACCGCCAACCAAGAATTTCCAACGGTCAGCACTTTTTAGCTGTGCGGAGGGTACAGAGGGTTTTTCCCAACTGATTTCAGCCACGTTTCACCTCTAGGCTAAGAATATTGAATTTTCGGACACAGATATCTATGCCTTTAGCTTAACGGTTTCTGCCCTTATAAATTGAGGACGGAACACATTATTACAGGGTGACAGGTGTCACATCTCATAAAAGAAGTTTCATCGCAGAATAAAGGCAGAGGAGAATCGCAATGCTGCAATTGAAAAGTCTGCGCCTGAAGCTGATCACAGCTTTCTTACTGCTAACTTTGATTCCACTCACCGCAACGGGAATCTATGGGCATTTTTTCACAAGCAGCGCCCTGTCTGCACAGGCGTTAGAACGCTCGATCAATCAGGTGCATTTGCAAGCGGAAAGCATCGACAGCGCGTTTCGGCAGGTCGAAGGTGACGCGCTGTATTTGAGCGCCCTTCGCAGTTTGAACATGCTGCGCCAGCAAAACGCACCTGATCAGGTGGCATTGTGGACTCGTGAAGTGGGGCAAGATTTTCTCGTGCTGGCGTCTGTTCGCCCCATGTATTACGCCGTGCGACTCCTAGACAATGACGGCAATGAGCGAATCGGCGTGCGGGCGGATGCTGACCGCGTGCGCTTGATCACCGATTTGCAGAACCGGCGCGACGTTACATATTTTAGTGAAACGCTCAAACTGTCGCCCAATGGTGTGTACGTATCGCCTTTTCAAACGCAAGATACATCCGGCGCACCTTACATCCATTACGCGGTGCGATTGCCCGATGGCGTGCTGCTGATCGATTTGCACGCGGGCTGGCTGCTGCGGGCGCTCCCCGACGATCCCGGCGTGGATACGTGGGCGATGATCGATCAAGCGGGACGCTTTCTGGTGTACCCAAGCGGATTTGAACCGCTCACCATGTCCAGTGATGTGCTGAATCTGCTCACGGGTGAACGCGGCACGCTCGAAACGTCGGACAGCGTGTATGTGTACGACACCGTATTCCCTACCGACGGTGTTTACTGGGTGATCTTCCGGCATACGCCTACCAGCGTTCTATATGCGTCGGTCAACGATTTTTATCATGTGGCGATCTTCCTGATCGTGATCGGTGTGACGCTGGCGCTGGCGCTGGCGATTGGCATCAGCCGCGTATTAGTCGAGCCGGTCAAGCAGTTGGGTGCGATGACTGTGGGGTTCGGGCGCGACGGGATCGCGCCGCCGCTGCCTGAACGCCTTCCCCATGACGAGATCGGGACGCTGACGCGGGCATTCGTGGATATGGCGGTGGAATTGCAAGGTAAACGCCTGATCGAACACCGCTTGATCGAACGCTTGATCAGCGCACAAGAGGAAGAACGCAAACTACTCGCCTACGATTTGCATGATGGACTGATTCAGCAAATGGTGGGCGCACGGTTTTACCTCACCAACAGTGGCAATAATTCCCACGATGCGAGAACCAGCTTCGAACATGGGTGTCATGCGCTGACTGAAGCGATCATCGAAGGGCGGCGCATCATTGAAGGGCTGCGCCCCGCCGCGCTGGACGATCTCGGCTTGACAGCGGCGATTCAGGAAATCGCGCAACAAACCGCGCACGCCGCCGGATGGGAACTGACGCTCGATCTCGCGCCGCTGCCCGCTGAACCTGAAAAAACCGTCGGTGTCACTTTGTACCGCATCGCTCAAGAAGCATTGAGCAATGCCCGCAAACACGCCAACGCGCAGCATGTGCGCGTGAGTTTGCACAACGGCAAAGGGATCACGCTGGAGATTAGCGACGATGGGATCGGCTTTGACCCGAAAGCACTAGCGGGCGAAGGGCGCGGCTTAGGCATCACGACGATGCACGAACGCGCTAGTTTGCTCAATGGACACTGTACGCTAGAGAGTCAGCACGGCGACGGCACACGAATCAACGTGTACGTCCCCTACGCGCTCCAATCCCATGAAAAAGAAGCACAACAAGAAATCCAAGCACAACAAGATGTCCGGCAAGAAAAGGAATTCGCATCATGACCCTCACCCTAGAGAGGACGATCCGTGCCGCGATTGTCGATGATCATGGCATTGTGCGACAGGGTTTACGGGCGCTGCTCACCCGCCCCGGCATTGAAGTGGTAGGCGAAGCAGACAGCGGCAGCGCGGCGGTTCGGTTGGCTGAGTCGCTTAAGCCGGACGTGATGCTGCTCGATATTCGCATGAAAGACGGTGACGGGCTGCAAAGTTTGCCGCACATCAAAGCAGCGTCGCCTAAAACGAGCGTGATCATCCTGACGACTTACGCCAACCCCGCCTACCTTGCGCGGGCGATCAGCGGCGGGGCGGCGGGCTACCTGTCGAAAGAAACTGACCCCGATCAAATTGTGCGGGCGGTACGGGCGGCGGCGTTGGGTGATGATCTCATTGACCGGGCGCTGCTGTTGGCGGCGCTCTCGCACAGCACCGAAATGACGCCGCCTGATCTCGAATCGGCAACTGAGATTGTGATCGAGCCGCTGTCGGAACGCGAACGCGACGTTTTGCGCTTGATGGCGCAGGGGTTCGCCAACAGTTCCATCGCAGACACGCTGACGATCAGCCTGCCGACGGTCAAAACGCATGTGCAGCACATTTTGCAGAAGCTGCACGTTTCAGATCGCACACAGGCGGCGCTGCTGGCGATGCGCTTGAGGCTGGTGGAATAACCTCACCCCCAACCCCTCTCCAAATGGAGAGGGGAGAATACAGCAAATCATTCGTGGGAATGATCAAGTTTCATCCCAGTGAATGATTGCTTAGGGCGGTGGTCAGGGCAAAATGAATACAGTCCGTTTTTTTTTGAAGTGGGGGACATGAACATGAAAGGGATACAGCTAGGACTATCGCTCATGGGTGGCATTCTCGCTTTGACGGGTGCGCTGCTGCTGACGGTTGTCTCTGTCCCGATGCTGACACCCCACACTGACAGCGCACTAGCAGATGAAGTAGTTGTCGGGACGGATGGCTGCTACACCTGTCACATTGATGTCAACAGCCTGTGGTCAGACGCACTCACTCCCCGCATGATCGAAGATGCGATCATCAACCCGCACGCCGTCGCCCCTACCGACGCCCTTCCCATTGGCGCGGAAGGCGACTCGCTTAGCTATCGTGTTTCCAATATTGATGTCTCGTTATCACCAAACTACCGTTTTGGAACGGTTCAAGGCAGTACACCATGACCAAATTCAAGCTAATTGCCCTCACCGGAATCATGCTGATCGTCGCGGGGTTTAGTCTGTTGGCAGTCCAACAGCCGATCACCGCGCAAGACGCGCCACCCGATTATGTTGGCGCAGATGAATGTGCCGACTGTCACCGCGACACAGCGCGTATCCACGACGACACCGCACACGCGCTCACCCTGCAAGACGATGAGGACGCGATTTTAGCCAATTTCGAGACGGGCGAAGAAACGCGCACGGTGCAGTTTCCCGGTGACGATGAAGCGCGTCCGTTTGATGCCGATGATGTGGCGTTCGTCGTGGGGACGGGGCAGTACGTGCAGCGCTACTTGTATGAAGTGGATCGCAATGATTACCGCGTGCTGCCCGCCGAATGGGATGTGCAAGCGGGTGAATGGCGTGCGCTGACGCTGGCGGACTCGTGGGATGATCCCGCTTATGACTGGGAGCAAAACTGCGCCTATTGTCATGTCACGGGCTACGACGCCGAACGCACGCGCTGGAAAGATGACGGCGTGCAGTGCGAATCGTGTCACGGACCCGGTGAAGATCACGCTGAAGCCGCCAGTGACGCCGGACGCAACCCGTCTGATGAGGAACTGATTGAGATTCGTGCGGCGATCAACCCTGCGACGGACGCGCAAACGTGCGGGCAGTGTCACAGTCGCGGCACAAGCGCCGACGGACTGCCTTATCCGCTCGGTTATTACGCGGGTCAAACCCTCACCGATACGTTTACGCTGGTCACGCTGAGTCAAACGGATCACTGGTGGGCATCGGGTCACGCAAACCAGATGAACATGCAGTACAACGAATGGGTGACATCAGCACACGGGCAAAACGAGATCAACTGTGTGGATTGTCACAACCCGCACAGCGAAGAAGAACTGCCTGCTTATCTCATCCAAGAACCGTATACCTTGTGCTTAAGCTGCCATAACCTGAACCCCGCGAAAGGCGATCCTGATCCGGTGCAAGAGATGTGGGAAGGTGTGCGCGTGGTCGATGAAGTGACACCCGAAGTTGGCATCCATTATCTCGCGGAAGATGGTCCGACCTGCATCACCTGCCATGCCGTGACTGTTCCGGTAGGCGAAAACGGGAGCGACGGTCAGCGCGTCAGCCATGCGCTGCAACCGATCACACCAAGCGTGGTGATCACCGAAACAGCGTTGCAAGATAGCTGTACGCAGTGTCACGAAGAAGTCGCATCGCCCGCGCTAATGCAAGAGCTGGTCGATGATATTCAGAACAATACCCAAGCCCGAATCGACGCGGCACGCGCTGCTATCACAGAGAACACGCCCGCATGGGTAGTGACCGCGCTCGATTTTGTGGAACACGACGGCAGTTTAGGTATTCACAACTATGCCTACTCTGATGCGCTGCTTGATGCGGTCTACGAAGCCCTGAACCTCTACGCGAACGCAGCGCAGTAACGGAGAATCCTATGTTGAACACAAAACGCTCGTGGATTATCGCTCTAATCGGCATCGGTCTAACACTGATCGCCGCTGGACTCTCGCCCTTCCTGATCGCTAACGCGCAGGAATCGACTCCAGAAGCGACTCAAGAAACGCTGACACAAGCGTCACCGGAAGGCACACCGGAAGCGGTCTACATCGTGAACCCGCCGCCGGAAGTCACAGGCGATAACAGCTACTGCTTGATTTGCCACAGCCAACCCTGGCAAACGGTCACGTTAGGCGATGGTACGATTCAGAACCTCTACGTTGTCCCGTCTACGATCACCGCGTCGGTGCATGGCGACGACAGCAGCGCGGGTGCGCTCGGTTGCGTCGATTGTCACGGTCAGGATGCGTTCCCGCATAACAACCCTACGCCCACCGATGGACGCGCTTATACGCTGTACGCGGTGTCGCTGTGTGCAGGGTGTCACGTTGATGAGGTGGACGAACTGCAAAACGGTCTGCACGAACAAGCGATTCTTGCGGGGAACACCGCCGCCGCTGTCTGCACCGACTGTCACGGATCGCACAGCGTTCAGCCTGTCGTAGAACAACCGGAATTGATCGCTGGCGTGTGCGGCGACTGTCACGAGAACACACTCGCAGAATGGCGCGTGAGCAATCACGTTGAGATTGGTCCGTTGGGATGCGCGACCTGTCATTCACCGCACAGCCAAGAATTACGAGTGGGCAATACGACTGACGAGTTGTGCATGAACTGCCACGACAACGAGACGGATCGCTTCATTCATGTGCAGCACACCGACTCTGAATCGCCTGTAGCGTGTGTCGATTGTCATATGTACACGGGTGAGCCGCATGAGCAAGGAGCCGAAGTCGCACAGGCGGTCTCGGTATTCGACAAACCGACGGGTCACACCATGCTGATGGATGCGACACCCTGTACCACCTGTCATGAAGAATTGGTCACAAGCGGCGAATGGGATTTGCTGGTAGCCAACCGTGAACCCCTAATCGCGCCGACACAAGCGCCCGAATCCGTCGTGGGGGATGATCTGGAAGCGGCAGTCGTGCAAAGCACCGAAATGAGCTATATCCCGTTGATTCAGGGATTGATCCTCGGCTTGGGCTTCGGCGTGACGTTCGCGGCGGTGTTCATCGTGCGCGGCAATCACAAGCCGCCTGTAGAAGTGGTACACAGCGAATCAGCGCCAAGCACGCCCGAAGAAACAACGATTGTGCCGCCCACCGCCGACAACGCGGATCAAGCGGATAGTTCTCCTGAGGATCAAGCATGACGCAAACTCCTACGCCTACAAAGGATAAAGCCGCAAAGCTGAATATTTTGTCACGGCGCGAATTCATGACGCTGTTGATCGGTGGGGGTGCGAGTCTGGTTTTGGCGGCGACACTTTCCGAACCGCTCGACACGTTCGCCAGCCAGATTCTACACAATCGCGCCCGCAACGCGCATGAAGGCGATCCGAGCTATCACTGGGGCATGGTGATTGACCTGAGCAAGTGCATCGGCTGTGATTACTGCGTGTGGGCTTGCCAAGCAACGAACGACACAGCGGACGACATGCGTTGGAATATCCGCGTGGAAGACACGACGCCGCTTGGTGACTTGTTCCATGTCACGCGCCCGTGTCTGCACTGCAAACACGCGCCCTGTGTGGAAGTGTGTCCGGTAGGCGCAACCTATCACCGCGCCGACGGTTTGGTAATGATGGATTACAACAAGTGCATTGGCTGTCGCTACTGCCAGACGGCGTGTCCCTACGGCGCACGTCAATTCAACTGGAAAGAACGCGACGATGTGAACGCTCAAACGCCGGAATGGGGTCAGCCAGAAGTCGGACGCCGCCAGCGCGGTGTGGTCGAAAAGTGTACGTTCTGCGTACATCGCATTGATGCGGGCTTAGCAAAAGGCTTAATGCCCGGTGTTGATGAAGAAGCGACCCCCGCCTGTGTGAATGTGTGTCCGGTGAATGCACGATTCTTCGGCAATTTGAACGACCCCGAAAGCACGGTTTCAAAGATCATCGCAACCATGCCGACGCTGCGTCTGCGCGAAGATTTAGGCACAGAGCCAAGCGTGTATTATATCCCGCCAGAAGGGTTGGTTTAACGAACATGGCTACTGTGATTACGACTGCTCAACCTGCGGCGGTTACACGCCGCCGCTTTTCGCCGTTGTTCATCGCGTGGATAATCTTTCTTGTCCTGATGCTGCTGACAGGCTTATACAGTGGGCTGCAAGTGCTGATCAATGGGTTGGGCGTCACTAACCTGACGGACGAACTGCCCTGGGGCTTGTGGATCACCGTTGATCTGTCTGCGATTGGCTTAGGTGCGGGCGCGTTCACGCTGTCGGCGGCGGTGTACATCTTCGGGCTGAAACGCTATGAGGCGATAGCCCGCGCCGCCGTGCTGGTCGGCTTGCTCGGCTATTCGTCCGCGATGCTGGCGCTGTTCGTAGACATCGGGCGCTTTGACCGCTTCTATCACCCGATGATTTACTGGAACGTGCATTCGGTATTGTGGGAAATCACAATCTGCGTGATGTTGTATCTCACCGTCCTCCTCATCGAATTATTTCCGGTTGTCGTGGAAAGCAGCCAACGGCTAAAGCGAATCAAGCCGTTGAATAACCTAGCTCATTTGCTACACCGTTTCATGCCGATTGCGGCGCTGTTCGGCATGGGTGTATCGCTGCTGCATCAGTCGTCGTTGGGCGCGACCTACGGCATTTTGACCGCCCGTCCCTTCTGGTATTCGCCTTCCGCGCCCGTGTTGTTCATCCTGTCGGCAATCGCGGCGGGGGTGTCGCTCACCGTGTTCGTGACCATTCTGTCGGGCAAGCTGTTGGGACGCGAGATGGTTCCAGCAGACATCCTCAACAATGTCGTCAAATTCGCGGGTTTTATGTGCCTCGCCTATGTGTACCTGAAATTGTGGAGTTGGGCAGCAACCAATTACTACAGTTATGTTCCCGAACAGCGACTCGGCGTGGAAATTCTGGCGCAGAATACGCCGTATAACTTCACGTTCTGGTTTGGCGAAGTGTTATTCGGGGCGCTCGTTCCGGCGATGTTCTTCCTGTGGGGACGCTTACGGCGCAATCGTAATGCGCTGATGATGGCGGCGCTCATGGTGATTACAGGGTTGGTGATCAATCGCTGGAATATGACTCTTTCGGGTTTCGTGATCCCGCTCGATTGGTCGCCGGGGGTTCGGGACATTTTCCCGATCAACCAGTATCAACCCGCACTGGTCGAATGGGGCGTGGCGATTGGTATTATCGGCTACAGTTGGATCGCGTTCACACTAGGCGTGCGCTTCTTACGACTGTATCCACAAGCGAAAGATGTGAAAACGGGTCTGTTTGTGCATGCACAAGAAGATTAGGTTTTTCCACCGGCTGTGCTGGACTCTTTGCACATCCGTTCGAGGATTTGTAGTTATGGCTGCCCGACTACGCCGCAACCTGTGAATAATGGTGATGCAGACCCCCAAGAATGGGTTGCTCCTTGATTAACCCAAGTCTTGTCGACGGTAGGAAGGTCTTCACCGGGGCAGGGATGCGTTGGTCTAAACCCTGATGCGGTCGATACTGATTGTGGTACTCGATGTAAGCTTTCATCATCCGAAACAGATGTTGTTCACCGAGGACGTTCTCAGTGATAGGTTGTAATGGCAGGGGCGACCACACCGGGCAGGTCATCTTCGGGCAGTACATACGTCAAGGCAAGCGTCAAGCGCACCTCACGCCAGATGACATAGGCGCTGGCGATGCGGAAAAAGTGGGTCGTCCCCGCTTTCGCCCGTGTCTTGCAGGTGTAGGTCAGCAGTTCCGGGGTTTTACCGTAAAACGGTTCATCGTGCGTATCGATGGCGACTTCCAGCCCTCCGCGGGGTATCCCTGCCGGAATCGCGGCGGCAAGCGCCGCATTCATCTCCGCTTCCTGCTGGCGCAATCCCGACACGCCCAAAGCGGCGTTCACCTGCTCACGCAGTGTGTTGCTCGCCATCACTCCGCAACTGTCGCTGCACACCGCCTCCAGACTGCTGCCTTCTGCCGCTGCTTTCAGCAGCATGTTGAAGGTTTCGTTCGTCGTGCTGCGATAGCCCTCCGTTTTCAGGCTCAGGTGGCGTTCCATGACATCCAGCATCATCCCGTGTACATCTTCCGCACTCAGCGTATATTCCGGTATCATCATCTCGACTTGGCTTGGTTATTTTTGGTCTGGTAAACAAAACCTAACTGAGCCATGTCATTTGTCAAGGGTGCTTCAACTTTCGTGATTCACTGAGTTTGCGATCAGTAACGTGCTGCCCAGCGTTCGCGCCTCGTTTGACGTGGATGTCGATTTCCTCATCAACTGGAAGCCGTATCACTACGAGGTCACCACGCAAGCGGAAGTTGATATTGATGTCATCTTTCGCAATTTCGGGCCTCACGAAGTGAGCGCCAGCGCAGGTGCCGACCTCGAATTGTGGGGTCCCAATTGGGGCGGACACGCCTCGCTGAATATGAAAATCTGGTTCATCAAGATCAACTTTGACGTGACTTTTGGCGCGGCAAACGGCGGTACTC
>JBBQRJ010000082.1:0-13715 GCA_038214955.1 Aggregatilineales bacterium
GTGTCGGCTCTCTAAGAATGGGGATGAAGTAGGGTTCAACTGTGGACAATCAAGGATGTTCGATTGATCTCTATGTAGAGATGATCTTGAAAAGCCTCAACAATCTTAGGTAACTGGGGCATAAACAGCGTTTCAAGGTCACGGTTGCTAATATTACCCGTTGAAATGAGCAGTAATTTGTAAGGACGCCCTGAGATCAGAAACGAGTTCACGAAATCTGCATCTTTTGTGATAACGACTCGCTCCTCGCGTTCGGATAACTCGTTGATTTGCTCATCGGTGGTTTTATTGGCTTCTGGCAAATCAAGCGTGTGCAAAACATCATGCCCTTGTGCGCTCATGGCAAGTGCCAAACGGCGCGGGAGTTGTGCATCAACTAAGAATTTCACGCAGGTAGCGCATACAAATGTTTGACTTCAGTGAGCTTTGCAGCGAATGCCAACACTGCCAGCAAATCTACCTCTTCGAGATCGGGATAATCTTCAAGAATATCCGCAAACGTCATACCCGCGCTCAATAATTCAAGAATCGTTTGCACAGGGTAGCGCAAACCGCGAATCACGGGTTTGCCATGACAGATTTCAGGATTAATCGTAATGCGCGATAGTAGCGTATCCAAACCAATACTCCCTAGTTATCTTTACGGGTAAAATTATAGCATTGTTCAAACCGGATTTGAGAAGTTTGGCGTATCGGCGGCATTCTCATAGGCATGAACTAAAGTAAATCGAGGAGAATTGTAGATGACGAGTCCCTACGAAAATTATGTTGAAGAACTAGAAAAACTAGCTGCTGAACAAGGTTGGGCTTTAACCAAACATTTCCGTAAGAATAATTGGTGTTCGTTTACACAACCGAATAGGAAAAATGTTGCTTTTGGCATATGGTTTCCGTCAGAGAATAAGCTGTATTTATATATCAAGCGTGTTCATGCCGACGCGGGATCATTCCCAATCAAAGCCACGAACTATAGTCCACAATGGAATCAAGACGAGTACATGATAGAACCATCTGTTACACAGCTAAAAGCTTTTTTGCCGCTGTTAGAATTGGCATATTCTCGTTGCTAACGTAGGCGTTTAGCATTAGGCGTGTCGTTACTTCATTCCCATCCTGATTGCACCGACACGCCTAGTCCCCTATTATAAGAGGGTTGAAAGGGTAGCGAATCAGTGACAATAACGATTTTGATGCGCTTCCCGTCAAACGTGAAAACTGGCGGGTTTAGCTTGAAGTTTGACGTTAGCGGTGCAGGTGGGAGCCGTATGTCCCCAAAGTAGACTTGGGCAGTTCAATAGGAAGAACGATGCAGATTTCATCAACGAAAAGATCAACGTACAGTAGTCGATTGCTCAAGGCACTGTATATTATATTAGCTTTGATTCCTTGGGGGCTTGTTCTGCTTGCCAGCCCACGAGGTTTTGATCTCAGTGACGAGTCGTTTTACCTGCTGAATTTCGTGCATCCAGAAGATATTACGTCAACATTTTCAATGTTCGGCGTGATATTGAAACCACTTTACGATGTAGTGGGTGGAAATATTCCAGCACTACGTGTGTTAGGCGCACTCATCTTGTTGATGGTATCCGCTGTTGTGGCGTGGATGACCCTAGGTTTCATTGCAGGACAGCCAACGCCGGATATTTCAGATACGTTCAGCAAAGAAAGACGATTTATACTCACCCTGTTCCTTTCAGCCGGAAGCGTTCTTTATTATTCCCTCTGGCTGGTGACGCCTAGCTACAACTGGCTGACTCTCGTTGGACTCACGTTGTTCTGGGGCGGATTTTTGCTCTGGCTGAAATCTAAGCGCCATCACTGGACTGCCCATCTTGGCGCGGCGCTCTTTGCCTTTGCTGCGGCACTCGTGTTCTGGGCGAAACCGACGACTGGGGCGCTTCTCCTGCTGTATCCACTGGCGGCGCTAGCGTTGAATCGCAACCAGTGGTGGCGTTTGCTCTCTTTCCAAACCTTGATCTACGGGATCGCTGGCTTCGCGCTCGGGATGAGTATCCCCCTTTTGTATGGAATTTCGCCGCAGGGTATTGTTAACATGATGATGCAGGGCGTCGAACACCAGAATATCATGAAGCCGGGATTATACGATAATGGTCTCGACATGGTGGTGCAAGGGTCGCGGCAAACTATGTCCTTATTTACAAACAATAGTTATCCGACGCTCTTTCTCGCCTTATGGCTGATTCCACTGCTCACAGTGGCTTTAATCGCTCGTTTCTCCAAGGATCACACGTACCGCTGGTCAAGGATATTGTTAGCAGTGGGGTTGATCGTAAATATACTCACAGTCACGGTTGTGATGTCGGATGATATCGGACACTGGTCGCTTAATATCGTTTTGCTGACCGTCGTTTATTTGACAGCGGGGAATTACGCTCAGAATCGGCTCGCTGGATCGGTAGTTCGAAGAAAGCGCGGACAAACCAGTTTATGGATGATCCCGATATTCAGCTTAATCTTTATTTATGTTTTTGGAACTGGCAATAATTATGCTTTTCAATCCGGTATGGCGGCATACTTTTACCTTTTAGCCGTTTCAGTGCTTTTCCTGACCGTTAAGGAAGGCACTATCAACGCTTTCCTCATGCGTGTTGGCGTCCCGACTCTGCTGATTGCCATCATCGGACTGACTTATATCAGTTCACTAAGCCCTTACAGACAAGATCAACCCATCTGGCAAATGGATCAATCAGTGTCGGTTCATGGCGACTCGAATACGGTGATAGTCAGTGAGGAAATGGCGCGACACATCACTGAATTTCAAGTATTGGCTGATACAGCGGGTTGGGAAACCGGTACACCGTTCATCGACCTAACAGGGACTTCACCGGGAGCGGCTTATGCGCTGGCAGGTCGTACTTACGGCTTTCCGTGGTTACTGGGTGATTATCCCGGTTCAGACGCAGCGACGGTCTACATTTTGCGACAATGGCGGCAGGATCATTTAGAAACGGCATGGATTCTTACAGCGACACAGGACAGCACAGTCGACATATCACTGTCGGTTCTAGCAGAGGTCGGACTGGATTTCCCGAACGATTATGTGAGGGTGGGTACCGTTCGCCTACCTACCGGTAATGTAACACAGACGTTGTGGCGACCTCTTAATTAGCGTGACACTATGCCACTGAGAGCCATCATTGAGTCGGATAAAAATTCTGTTATTGCCCCTTTTCTAACTGATGATCAATGGGCGGTTTTACAGAGTGAGGTTCAAGCGGGTAAAAAGCGTCTAACGCTGCCGTGCTGTACGGGTGGAGCGTACCTACGGACAAGCCCACGCGGACTCAAGCACTTCGCCCACTTGCCGAGTCAGGTTGAATGCAACGCAAAATTTGAAACGCTCGAACATCTCACAGCGAAAGCAGAGATCGCGCTTGCCTGTCGAGAGAACGGCTATCAGGTGGTGATCGAATACCCGTATGGCGATTGGCGTGCCGATGTTTTTGCCGAGAAAAATGGCGCAAAACTCGCGTTTGAGGTGCAGTGGAGCGCCCAAACCCTCGCGGAAACCGAACGCCGACACGAACGCTATAAACGCGATCATGTGCGCGACTGCTGGTTCTTCCGCAAAATGCCCCACGACTACGCGCCAAATCATGAAGTGGCAGCCTTCCCGCTGGCAGTCGATGAAGGTGAAGAAATCGGCGTTCACTTCAAGCGTAAAATCAACGGCGATCTTACTAATATCGAAATTTACTCGCTGCGTGACTTTGCAGGCTATTTACTCAACAGCAAAATCCGATTTTGCACACACGGCAAAGCAAAACAGGCGCAAATGCTTGAAATCGTGTTCTTCTACAAGCAGTGCTATCGCTGCAAACAGCCCGCCTATTTTTACTATGTCACCAATCCCGTTTCGGACTGCGGCATGGAACTGCATTTGAGCGCCACCCAACGGCTCAAACTAGGGTTTGATTCCGATGTGCGGGGGGCAGTCCAGCAGTTTTTGAACAGCGACGAGGGTAAACTCATTCATGTGAGCGAAAATGGAAATCGCTTTAGCTGCGCCCACTGCGGGGCAGCCCAGAAGGAATCCCACTTGATCGAATGGACAGACGCAGTACGGCGCGGCATGGGCTACCCCTCCAAGCAGATCAAACGCCAGATTACGCTGGCAACCGCCGTCACTGTCACTTTCCCGCATTGGTGTTTCCCGCAAAACGACGAATTTTGCGGCGAGAAACTTCCACTCTGGGATTAGAGCGTTTCAACAGGCTTCTCAAACGTGAGCCGCTGACCATTTTCGTACCAGATCACCAGTTGATCGCCCACCAGCGCGAATTGTCCGGTGGAGTCTAACGCCGCGAAGAACGCGGATTCCTGTCGCATCGAGTCACGGTCACGACATGCCCGCATCGTACTGAGAGCGCCCGTGAAGGTGATGTTTGTCCCTTCGATTGTGTAACTTGAGCCGTACACGTTGCAACCGCCAGAACCGCCCACTTGATGATCTGCGCGAAATTCGAGCGTCGTGTTGACTGCCTCACTTACGAGCGTGGGATCGTCGGGTTCGCCAAACGAGGTCAAGTGCCATGCCGTATCGAGCAGCACATCCACCTCAGCACGAATAAAGTGAAGCACCTGCTCATCAGCAGACATCAGCGTCAGTTGATTTTCAGTGACTACATAACCCGTACTCGCTTCCAGCGCCGCCACATAGGTCTGTTCCTGCGCGGTAAGGGCATCTTCTGAACATGCCATCCGGGTACTCACCAGAGCGCCAAAGCCGATTGTTTCATCCTCTACGGTGTAACTTCCATTGTACTGGTTACAGCCGCCGTTCCCCGTCACTTGATCCTCGCCTTCAAAGTCGAGCGTAATCTCGCTGTCTTGAGCGACGGGAGTCAACCCGTCTTCTGTTTCGGTTGCCACGAGCAACCATTGCGTATCGATCAAGCTGATGTCGTCCTCCGGTTCTGCCGTTTCTGATTGTGCTGATGTGCCTATCGCGGCACTGAGAAAGAGAATCGCCAGTGCCATCAACCCTCGTTGGAAAATTTTCATGATAACTATCCTTTTCATTGCCATTACACACGCAAGCAAGTCACTTTAGCTGATCTTACAACGCTTATGGGTATCAGGGTCAAAAATGCTATTTCGCGTTACCATAGTCGGCATACTAGATACGAGGGCAAGGTAACGCTGATGACCACTCACCCAACCATTCGCAAAGTTGTTGTCACCGGAGGCAGCGGTAAAGCAGGACGCGCTGTTATCATTGACTTACTTGAACACGGTTATGACGTATTGAACGTGGATTTAGTTCCATCTGCTAACCGGAATGCGCCCTTTCTCCACATTGATGTCACCGACTACGGGCAGACCGTCGAAGCCTTGCAAGGCGCTGACGCGGTGGTACATCTGGCGGCAATCCCCGCCCCCGGTTTGATCGGTGCTCAAAAGACCTTTGAGATCAACACGGTTAGCACCTACAACGTATTTTCGGCTGCCGCCTTGCTCAAACTTAAACAGGTGGTGTGGGCATCCAGCGAGACGACGCTCGGTCTGCCGTTTGACGATCCGTTCCCCCAATACGCACCGATTGACGAGGATCACCCACTCTATCCGCAATCGTCTTATGCGCTCTCGAAGGTCGTAGGCGAGCAAATGGCGGATCATTTCAGCCGATGGAGCGGGATTCCGATCATCGGGCTGCGCTTCTCCAACATTATGGAGCCGCACGATTACGAACGTTTCCCCTCGTTTCAAGGTGATGCACGTTTACGCAAATGGAATTTGTGGGGCTATGTCGATGCGCGTGATGTGGCGCAAAGCTGCCGCGTGAGCTTGGAGAGCGACCTCGGCGGGAGTCATGCGTTTATCATCGCGTCTGCGGATACGGTCATGGAGCGGACGAACGCCGATTTGCTGGCAGAAGTATTTCCCGGCGTGCCGTTGAAAGCAGGAACAGGCGACCATGATACGCTGCTTGGCGTCGATAAAGCCCGCCGCATGATCGGCTATGCGCCGGGGCGCTGGTGGCGGTAAGCAAAAATAGTTGCCTAGCAGTGGCTCACCAGTACTTGGCGAAACGCTTCAACCGCGTCGCACAATAAGTTAGAATGCTGTGCTTTGCTAGGCATTATCGTTATTTGCCACAGCGATAACTACATTTCCCTTTTTGCGTCCCGTTTCGACATACCTATGGGCTTCGGCAGTCTGTTCTAGAGGATATTTTTTATCAATGACCGATATTAAGTTCCCCGCCTCAATGAGGTCTTTAAGGAAAATCAAATCGCGTCTGCGTTCGGATTCGGTTGCTCCCCCCTTCATAATAGACAGGTAGATTCCGTTCGGTTTGAGTGCCTTCTTACACTTTGAAAGCGAACTTTTACCAACGGCATCAAAGATGAGATCATAGAGGACTCCTGTTTCTGTAAAATCCTCTTTGGTGTAATCAATGACGTGATCAGCACCAAGAGATTTCACCAATTCAAAATTCCTCGTGCTGCATACGCTGGTGATTTCTGCCCCATAGTATTTGGCAAGCTGTACCGCAAAAGTTCCGACACTTCCAGCAGCACCATTGATAAGAACTTTCTGTCCAGGCTGGATATTTCCCTTATCTCTAAGATAATGCAAGGCTGCGGTTGCTCCATTTGGAATGGGGGCAGCTTCTTCATAAGTCATGTTGACCGGCTTTATGGCTATCACACCCTCTTCGGGCAGGCATTTGTATTCGGCATAAGCACCAAAACTGAAGCCGCAAGATGCAAATACTTGGTCGCCTTTCTTAAATCGTTTTACATCGCTGCCTACTGCTTCAACTTCTCCGGCTAGCTCAAAGCCTAGTATCCTGACCTTTAATGGTTTTAGCAGACCATTGTAAATTCTTGCCATAAATGGGTCAGCTTTTCGCATACGCCAGTCCCCTGCGGACACGGTTGTCGCATGTACCCTTACTAAGACTTCATTTGCTTTGGGAGTGGGTTTTGCTACCTCTTGCAGTTGAAGAACATCTGGTGATCCGTATTTTGTGTAGACGACTGCTTTCATAAATTTCTCCCTATCTGCTGTCTCTGTTGTTTAGAATCTCACCTTACGCAGATCGTTATTTCTGACCCCACCCCCGGCCCCTCCCCGAATTCGAGGTGGGGAGCAAGCAGACTCGTGTTTGCGCCCTCCCCTGAATTCGGGGGCGGGAGGCGAGCGCAGCGAGCGGGGTGGGGGTCAAACTGATACTCTGCGTAAGGTGAGTACGTAAAATAAGCCTCACCCCCGACCCCTCTCCGAAAAAGGAGAGGGGAGAAGAGCAGACCTCACCCCCAAGCCCCCTCTCCGAAAAAGGAGAAGAGCAGACCTCACCCCCTAGCCCCCTCTCCGAAAAAGGAGAGGAGGAATAGTGAGCGGGTTTATAGGCGAGGTTTTTGGTCTTAGTGAGCGAGTTTGGCGGCGATTTCGTGCGAGTGCCGCCGTGCCATCGGTGCTTCGATGAGGATACCGGCGAGGATACGGGCAAGCGCCCCAATGACCATGACGGCGACGAGGCTAAAACCACCATCGGCAAGCCAACCCCCGATGAGGGGTCCGATAAACGCGCCTAAACCGATTGCCTGATGATAGGCTGCGGAATAGGGCGCGGTATTTTCACGCGGGACAGCTTCCATGTAAAACCCAAACAAGCCTACTGAAACGGCAGTTGTCCATGAAGCACCCGTGATCACAGCGCCGATCAAGGTGAGGTTGATGTTGGGCGCAAGCGCGATAATTAAGACGCCAATACCCGTACCCACCATCGCCCCGCCGATCATGGTGCGGTTGCCGATGGCTTTCACGATTTGCGGCGTCACCAGACCGATCAACGCGGCAGACGAGAGTTCAACCATGCTAAAGATAGCGATAAACCCTTCGCTTGCGCCGTGATGCCTGATCAGATAGAGCGCGACGATTTGCACTAAGATAGTGAAGGCGACGTGAATGATAGCGGCAGCGAAAATCACGGGCTGAAAGGTACGCGACTTCCACGCCACCAACGGCGATTCAGCTTTTTGCGACTTCACCGAAGGTTCAGTCAACACTTTGCAACGCGAGACGTGCCATTGGCTCATCAGCGTGAAGAAGAACGCCAACACAAACATGGATTGATAATTGAATGGAAAGGGCGCGGTTTCTAACCAAACACCGTACACCAGTGCGGCAATGCCAACACCGACATTGAGCGCCAACGAGCGCAAACTGAGCAAAGGTGTGATCATGCGGTCTGTGGAGGCTTCGCGCATAAACACGACGAATGTCACCGACGCTAATCCCTGCGCTAATGCGGGCAGTGAAACTGAGAGAATGATCCACAAGGGTCGCCACTTCTCAGGAAAGAGTGGGGCAAACGCAGGGAGTAAGAAGGGTAAACGTACAATAAAGGCGACGGGCATGAGTGCCTTGAGAGTCGTATGATAACGATTACGCCACCAAGAACCCAACGTTGATGTGATCAGTAGAAAGAGTGCGGGCAATGAGCTAATCCAGCCAAGTTCGGTTGGAGTTGCTCCCAGACGAATGGCAAATACCGACAGAAAACGAGAGGTTGCAGCGAACCCCAAGCCATACCACACGACATCTATCACGAAATGATTGAAATTCGTCCGTTCTGTCGTATTCAGTTGTTTGTAAAACATGGTTGGAAAAATCCAGTGAAAGGTTTAAGCGCCAGAGCTAACGCTAGTACGATAATTCACAGAACACAATAAGTCCATTCCAGAAAGTTGGACATAAAGGAATCAGACAAAAGAAGTTAAAAGTGGAAAAGTTAAAAGTAAAATCAAACAGTATTTAAGGGGATGTCTATCATTAAACAGACGCGATGTATCGCGTCCCTACGTAATAACCGCTTTGTAGGGACGGCATAGATGCCGTCCACTTTAGACACTTCCGCATTTGAGAATAACTTGAAAGGCACAAAATGATCTCCAATCTCGAAGTCGCACAGCAAGCCCGTTTACAACCCATCAGCCAGATTGCGGAAAGCATGGGGCTGTCACCCGAAGATTTTGATACCTATGGCAGTCCTTACGTCGCAAAAGTCAACCTTGATGTGATTGAGAAGTTGAAAGACCGCCCTAACGCGAAATATGTGGTGGTGACGGCGATCACCCCGACGCCGCTTGGCGAAGGCAAAACGACGACAACCGTCGGCTTGGGTCAGGCGATGAAACACATCGGCAAGCGTGGAATCATTGCCATGCGCCAACCGTCACAGGGTCCCACGTTCGGGATAAAGGGCGGCGCGGCGGGTGGCGGTTACGCGCAAGTAGTGCCGATGGAAACGTTCAATTTGCATCTCACAGGTGATATTCACGCGGTCACGGCGGCGAATAATCTGCTGGCGGCGATGATCGACAACCGACTCATGCGCGGCAATCCGCTAAACATCGACGCGCATACGATCACATGGAAGCGCGTGCTGGATGTGAATGATCGCGCTTTACGTCAAATCATTGTCGGGTTAGGTGACAATAACGGCATTGTGCGCGAAACGGGCTTTGATATTGCTGTCGCCAGCGAAGTGATGGCAATTCTGGCGCTCACGACCTCGCTCAAGGAACTGCGTGAACGCTTCGGGCGCATCGTGATCGGCTTAACGATGGATAAGCAGCCCGTCACGGCAGAACAGATCGGCGCGGCGGGGGCAATGGCGGTGTTGATGAAAGAAGCGATGCGCCCCAACCTCTTGCAAACGCTCGAAAATACGCCCGCGTTCGTCCATGCGGGTCCCTTTGCGAATATCGCACACGGAAACAGCAGCATCCTCGCAGATTTGATCGCGGTCAAGTGCGGGGACTATGTGTTCACCGAAGCAGGTTTTGGCGCAGATATTGGCGCGGAAAAGTTCTTTAACATCAAGTGCCGCACCAGCGGACTCAAGCCGAATGCCGCCGTCCTTGTGGCGACTGTGCGGGCGCTCAAGTCGCACAGCGGACGCTATCGAGTCGTGGCAGGGAAGAAACTACCATCGGAAATGCTCGAACTCAATGTGGCAGATGTCGAACTCGGCGCGGCGAACCTGATCAAGCAGATTGAGAACGTCCGCAAGCACGGCGTTACGCCTGTCGTGGCGATTAACGTGTTCGAGGGCGATCACCCTGAAGAAATTGCGGCGATTCAACGGATTGCGGTAGAGGCGGGCGCGTTGGGCGCGGCAGTGGCACGGCATTTCGCAGAGGGCGGCGCGGGCGCAATCGAACTGGCGGAAATGGTGGTCAGTGCAGCGGAAGGCGAAAGCAGTTTCAAGCCGCTGTACGACCTTGATGTGCCGATCAAGGCGAAGATTGAAACGATTGCGCGAGAAATCTACGGCGCGGCGGGCGTGAGCTATGAACCAGCGGCGGAACGTCAAATCCGCGATTACGAGGCAAACGGATTCGGCAATCTGCCCATTTGCATGGCGAAAACGCATCTCAGCTTGAGTCACGATCCGGCGCTCAAGGGTGCGCCATCGGGGTTCACGCTGCCGATCCGCGAAGTGCGTGCCAGTGTGGGCGCGGGGTTCATCTATCCCCTGTGCGGCGATATGATGACCATGCCGGGCTATGGGGAACATCCGGCGGCTGAAAACGTAGACATTGATGAGGATGGGCAAATCGTGGGGTTGTTCTGACCCCCAATTCAGGGAGGGAGTAATCTACGCCGTCCGCTGTATAATAAGGGTTGATCGTGTAGAATGTATGTAATTATGACCGACTCCTGTATGGGAGGGGGAATTCATGTCTTTTTTCGGCAATCGCCGTCAGTCTGAAGCGCCACCTGCATCGCCCAAACCGCAATCACCGCCCGCGCTTATGCAAACGCCGCAGCCTGTGGGGTTTGAAACGGTCTTAGGCGCTAACACAACGCTCGATGGAACACTTCGCAGTAACGCGAATGTTCGGTTAGACGGCACATTTACCGGAACGTTGGAAATCAACGGTAATGTTCTGGTGGGTGAAACTGCCAAGATCAACGCAGACATCCACGCGAAAAATGTATCTATTGCTGGCGCGGTACGCGGCAATGTGAGCGGCAAAAAAGTCCAACTTTTGCGGACGGGACGAATCTGGGGCGATATTCGCGCGGCAGCCCTCACCACAGAAGAAGGCGCGTTCATCGACGGCAAGATCACGATGATCAGCCAAGAAACGCCCCCCGGCACGCCAAAACAAGACGAAACTGAACCTATTGATGATACTGAAACAGCCACAAAGGAGAGTCTTATGTTTAAACTTGCGCTCGACCCACCGAATCCTCCCGTTGAAGACCCGGATGCCCTGTCCCCCGCTGTGACGCCTACCGGAACCCCTGTCGATGACCCTGATGCGTTATCGCCTTCGATAACCCCCACCACAGCGCCAACTGACTCGGCTGCTGGCGTGGGTGCGACAGAAACCGATGTTGATGCCATGTTCGAGGAACATGGCGACACGCCCGCTGATGGGCGCGTCGAAAACATCAGCGCCGGACATGAAAAAGAACTCTCTGTTGGTGGTGATTGGACAGAAGGGCAAGCCAACGAGGATTTTGGTAACGAATCGTCCGGTGAGGAACCACGACAGTCCACATAGGAAACGTAGGTAGGTATGATCAAAGTTTTATTCGTCTGCCTCGGCAATATTTGCCGATCCCCTATGGCAGAGGCAATCTTTCAAGACATGGTCAACAAGGCAGGACTTGCGGAACAAATCCAAGTCGACTCCGCTGGAATCGGCTCGTGGCATGTGGGCGAAGCCGCGCACGCTGGCACGCTGGATATTCTCAAGAAGAATAAGATCAACTACAACGGACGCGCACGCCAGATCGAACGGGTTGATCTGGATGAATTCACGTATGTATTAGCGATGGATAAAGAAGTGTTGCAGTACATTTTGCGAAGCGGCACAGGGGCAAAAGCGAATATCGCGCTGTTCTTGATCTATGCGAAGCAAGCCGGACTGGTCAACATGGATCAAGTGCCTGACCCGTATTATGACGGCACATTTGACCGCGCTTACAGCCTGATCCAGCGTGGATGCAGCGCCCTGCTGCATCACATTCGCCACACGGATAAAGTCTAGAGAGAAGAAGTCAACAGTTTACAGTTGACAGTAAAAACTGTCTTTGACTGTCAACCGTAAACTGTCAACTGTCAACTCTCTTCTATTCGCGGTCTTGAATGGCTTTCCATTCCAAATCCATCGGACCGACGTAATCGACAGACGGACGGATCAGACGGTTACTCGTCACCTGTTCAACGATGTGAGCAGTCCACCCTGCCATACGGCTCATGGCGAACAACGGGGTAAACATGTCCACATCAATATCGAGGGTGTACAGGGCAATCGCGCTAAAGTAGTCAACGTTGGGGTACAAGCGGCGCTCGATAAAATAACTATCGGCAAGCGCGAGATTTGCAAGATTATCGGCAATCTCGAACCACTTGGTATTGCCAGACGCCTTCGCCAATGCTTCGGAACGTTCGCGCAGCACAGCGGCACGCGGGTCAAGCGCCTTGTACACGCGATGACCGATCCCCATGATGCGGCGATCCCCGTTTTTGATATTCTGGGTGAACCAGGGTTCGACGTTCGCCACTTCGCCAATTTCCATAAATTGAAGCATCGCCTCGGTGTTTGCACCGCCGTGCGCGGGTCCCTTGAGCGTCCCCATTGCGCTGACAATGGCGCTGTGCATGTCCGAGCCTGTGCTGACGGTCACACGGGCGGCGAAGGTGCTGGCGTTCATGCCGTGTTCGGTGAGCAGCACCATGTAGGCATTGATCGCGTCTACGGCGGTTGATTCAGGTTCAACACCATTGACCATATACATAAAATTTGCTGCCAGCGTCAAATCTTTGCGCGGCGCGACAGGGGCTAACCCCTTGCGAATACGCATCCACGCGGCGCTTAAGGTCGTGACCTGTCCGGTCAAGCGAACCGATTTGCGGCGCAGCGAGTCTAAGCTGTAGTTTTCGCTGTCGGCATCATACAATGCCAGTGCCGATGTCGCCGTTCGCAACATCGCCATCGCGTCTGCGTCTTTCGGGAACGTGTGAAGCAGCGCCATCACTTCTTCCGGGATGCCCGCGTTTTCAGCAATCGACGCCCGAAGGGTTTCTAGTTCGGTGGCATTGGGGAGTTTGCCTTCCCACAACAGGTAAACCACTTCTTCGTACAGCGCATAGGCTGCCAAATCTTCGATTTTGTAACCGGCATAGATCAGCTTACCTTCAGTACCATTAACAAGGCTAAGGCGGCTGTCACCGATGGAAACCCCATCTAATCCTTTTTTGCCCTGACTCATAACAACAAGCTCCTTGCAAGATGACTTCAGTAGGCGAGAAGTATAGCGATTTGTTCCGTTTTGAACAACTGCAAGTACGCTTTGTCATGCATTTTTCATATAGGATCGTCTCATTAAATTCTCTTGGGAGTGTCTAAAGACGGACGGAATATATTCCGTCCCTACGAAATTCTGCCTGTAGGGACGCGATACATCGCGTCCGTCCTTTCAAGATTAGACACTCCTATTCTCTTGAAGCCCTTGCAAACTGATTCAAGCTGTGATAGTCTCTTGGGTATGAGCAACTTCAACGTGCGTGTCCACCAAACCAATTTACCTTTGCCGTATGAGGCATTGATGTGTATGGATTACAGGGACAACCCCGGACGTGTCGCTCTGCGCGGAACGCTTTAATCCGCGCAATATCACGCTGAAATGTGAGAGCCGACCTTCCGGGGTTGGCTCTTTTT
>JBBQRJ010000083.1:0-13645 GCA_038214955.1 Aggregatilineales bacterium
CCTCTCGCTTTTCGGAGAGGGGGTGGGGGGTGGGGCGACATTAGAAAGGGTTTATGCCCATGTCCACACCCGCAACTATCCTCGTCGTAGATGATGACCGTTACATCGTGCGTTTAGTCGAAAGCTACTTACGGCAAGCACAGTTTACGGTCAAAACCGCCTACGATGGACAGTCCGCAATGCACACGCTCCACCGCGAAACGGTTGATCTGCTCGTGCTTGACCTCATGCTGCCCGACCAGAACGGGTGGGATATGACGCGCTTACTGCGTGCTGATCGCCGCCTCTCCGACCTCCCGATCATCATGCTCACTGCCCGCGCAACCGATACCGACATCGGCGGGCTGCTGCGCGAAGTAGCAGACATCTTCACGCCCATTGCCGAAGCGGAAGGTATTCGCGTCACCGTTGACCTTGCGCCCAACCTACCTCCCATTCACGCCGATGCGGGGCGCGTCAAACAGGTGATGCATAATTTGCTCGTGAACGCCTTTCGTCACACCTCACGCGACGGCACGATTACGCTCTGCGCCAGAGCCGACTCAACCGCTGTCTACATCGAAGTGGCAGACACTGGAACGGGCATTTCCCCCGAACATCTCGCCTATATCTTCGAGCGTTTCTACCGTGCCGACCCCGCCCGTTCGCGTGCCAGCGGCAGCACAGGTCTGGGTTTAGCTATCGGCAAAGCGATCATCGAAGCGCATGGCGGGACGATTCACGTTGAAAGCCGGGTGGCACTACCCAGTGGAACGAAATTTGTCATTCTTTTACCACAAAGTGCCTAAATCGGTTTGCCTTTTCCCGTGACTGCGCTATGATGATCTTTGGTAAGTGTTCCATAGAATTACCGCAGTTACATTTGAAAGGGAATTTGTCGAATGAAGAAATTGGGTTTCGTATTACTGGTAGCCGCGTTGATGCTGTCGTTTAGCAGCATTATGGCACAAGATATGGCGGGCTGTTCGGACACATGGGAAAACATGAGCGCCGAACTGACTTCCGCCTGTGCGGGTGAACTCGCCGGGACAGTCGTCACCATGACCGGTCCCTTCACCGATGAAGACGAAGTGAAATTCAACGACTCGATTGCCGCATTTGAAGCAGCAACGGGCATTGATATTCAGTACACCGGCACGAAAGAATTTGAAGTCATCATCACCCCCACCGTTCAGGGTGGCGCACCGCCGGACATCGCGGACTTCCCGCAGCCCGGTTTGCTCCGCAACCTTGTTGAGGACGGCTATGTAGTCGATGTCAGCACGTTCCTCGACCCGGCACACATTGAAGCCAACTACACCGAAAGCTGGCGCGATATGGCGACCATCGGTGGACCCGACGGCGAAATTACGGCGGGCGTTTGGGCGCGTTTCAATGGCAAGAGCCTTGTATGGTATCCTGTGCAAGCCTTCGCTGATGCGGGCTACGAAGTGCCGACGACATGGGACGAGATGATCGCTCTGTCTGACCAGATCGTCGCTGACGGCGGCACGCCCTGGTGTGTGGGTATCGAATCGGGTGGGGCGACGGGTTGGCCCGCCACCGACTGGATCGAAGAAGTCATGCTGCGTACTACCACGCTGGAAAACTACGACAACTGGTCGTTCCCGGCAGATGCAGCAAGCCGTTTGTCCTTCTCCTCGCCAGAAGTTATGAATGCGGCGACGGTGCTGGGCAACCTGTGGTTCACCGAAAATTACGTCATGGGTGGACGTGAAGCCATCGCCAGCACCTTCTTTGGTGATGCGCCTGTCCCCATGTTCGATGACCCCGCTGGCTGCTACATGCACAAGCAGGGTAACTTCATCACCAGCTTCTTCCCCGAAGGTTCAGTCGCTGGCGAAGATTACAGCTTCTTCTACCTGCCCCCCATTGACGAAGAATATGGTCGTCCGTTCCTCGTCGCCGGGGACATCTATGCGATGTTCAATGATCGCGCCGAAGTGCGTGCCGTCATGGACTTCTTCTCGCGTGGTGAATCGGTTCGTGCATGGTTGGGTTCGGGTGGCGCACTGTCCCCCCACAACGATGCATTGCTCGAATGGTACGGCAGCGATGTTGAACGTGGTATCGCTGAATTGGTGGCAAACGCCACCAGCGTCCGCTTCGACGGCAGCGACCTGATGCCGGGTGCAGTCGGCGCGGGTTCGTTCTGGAAGGGCATGACTGACTGGGTGAGCGGTACAGTCGATCTCGAAACGGCGCTGACGGAAATCGACGCGGCGTGGCCCACCGAATAAAACATTACAAATTTTAAGACGGTAAAAAGGCAGGGTTATCCTCCGGGATCGCCCTGCCTTTCTATATAAACTGGATTAACAGGGGACTCGACCCATGCAAAAAACAGAAGGCGCTGCCGTGTTTACGGCTTCGAGCGATACCCCGACCCCCTTGCGAGCGATTTTAACGCTCCTTGCGCCCGTCGTGGTGATCGCAATCCTCTATAGTGGTTTTCTTTTCTTACGTGAAAACGGCAATGCGCCCCAGATGGTCAAGACCATTATTGCGATAATATGGGGCATTGGCGGCGCAACTGCCCTATTTTTCGTCGCTAACGGCGTGGTTGAACTGCTGCCCATCAAATGGGTGGCGCGTGTGCAGCCCTTTGTCTTTGTGGGACCCGCGCTTATGTTGTTGACGTGGTATCTGGCAATCCCCGCGCTTCGTACCCTCTCTCTCGCCCTTGTGGATGACCAGACCGGACAGTTCACCTTAGATAATTTTACGTCGGTCTTCACCGAGCGCATCATGATCGAAGCGTGGACGAACAATTTGTTGTGGATGTTGATTGGCACAACGCTCACCGTCGTATTTGGCTTGTTGATCGCCGTGTTAGCAGATCGCAGCCGCTTTGAACGCGCCGCCAAGTCGCTGATCTTCATGCCGATGGCGATCTCGATGGTGGGCGCAGGCGTGATCTGGAAATTCGTCTACGACGTGAACCCTAACATCGGTTTGCTGAATGCGGGCGTAACAGCGGCGGGAGGTACGGCGCAACCTTGGCTCACGCTCCTCCAACCCTGGAACAACCTGTTTCTGATTCTCGTACTGGTGTGGATGCAAACCGGTTATGCGATGGTGCTGCTCTCTGCCGCGATCAAGGGTATTTCCGACGAATTGTTGGAAGCCGCCCGCGTAGATGGCGCAAACGAGTTCGCTGTGTTCTTCCGCATCATTCTGCCCAACATTTCAGGGACACTGCTCACTGTTGTGACGACGATCATTATTTTCACGCTCAAGCTGTTCGATATTGTGATGGTCATGACGGGTGGTCAATTCGGCACAGAAGTGATCGGCGTGCGCTTCTACCGTGAAATGTTCGTCAACAACAATCCGGGGTCTGCTTCTGCCATTGCCATTGTGCTGCTGGTAGCGGTCATCCCGATCATGGGTTACAACCTGCGCCAGTTCAGCCGACGCGATACGTTCTAAGGGGAGAAAATCATGAATAGGCAAAAACGCACTGCAATGATCCTCGTGAACGGTATTCTGTTGTTTATCGTCATCCTATGGACGATCCCAACAGTCGGCTTGCTCATATCGTCACTCCGTAACCGTGATGATATTCGTTCGTCCGGTTGGTGGTCAATCATTCCTAATTATGGATGGTCGAATACGGGCGAAGAACTCCCCCTTCCCGAAGGGCAAACCCGCGACACACCGATCACGATTGGCAGTAAAACCGCCACCTTCGATGAATGGCGGGCGGGCATTGATATGGGCGATGGCACGCGCTATGTATGGATAGGCACGCTCCGCAGTGGACGCATTGAAATTTACCGCCAGCAGTGGATGGTCAACTGGAATTTCACAACCGATAATTACTCACAGGTGTTATCAGGCAAAGAGTTTGAAATCCGCAATGGCGACGGCACAATCTCGACGGTACAGGGTGACGATATGTCTGCCTCGTTCCTCAATTCGCTGACTGTCGCCATTCCGTCTACCATTATCCCGATCATGATCGCCGCCTTTGCCGCTTACGGCTTCGCATGGATGAGCTTTCCGGGTCGCCGCATCCTCTTTATCGCCATTGTCGCCATGCTGGTCGTGCCGCTGCAAGTGGCGCTCGTTCCCATCCTGCGCGATTACGTCTCACTAGAACTCAATGGCACATTCTTAGGTGTTTGGTTAGCGCACGCGGGTTTCGGCTTGCCTTTGGCGACCTACCTGCTGTACAACTACATTAGCACGCTGCCTAAAGAAATTCTGGAATCGGCGTTCATCGACGGGGCGTCACATTTCACCATTTTCACGCGCTTGGTGTTGCCGCTTTCCGTCCCCGCGCTGGCGTCGTTCGCCATTTTCCAGTTCTTGTGGGTGTGGAATGACTATTTTATCGCGCTGTTATTCTTGGGCATCAATCGTAACAACGAGGTGCTGACTCAGCGCATTGCGAACATGGTGGGGTCACGCGGTGCAGACTGGCACTTGCTGACAGCAGCGGCGTTCGTTTCAATGCTCGTCCCATTGATCGTGTTCTTCTCACTTCAACGGTATTTCGTGCGCGGGTTGATGGCAGGTTCTGTGAAAGGCTAATCTGTGAGCAGCACAGTCGAACAGCCAAAAGGGTTTTTAGGACGATTTCGCCTTCCCGAAGGACAATCCCTCATCTGGTGGCTGATCGAAATGCAGCGCGGTTGGCTGGCACAAGTGATCGCCTTTGTGTTGTTCCTGCTGACCTTCCATTTCATCTTCGCGTGGTCGTGGAGCATGTCAATCGCCATGCTCCTCAGCATGTATTTGCACGAGGGCGGACACGCCATTGTCTTTCGCATCGCAAAGATTCGCTTTTTGCTCCTGTTTCTATTTCCGCTTGGGGCAGTTGCCGCGCCCATCAACAAAGAAGAAGACGCTCGTTCTGACCAACTGCACTGGAATACAATTGCATGGCTTCTGCAAGCGGGTCTTATCGTCAACGTGGCGTTGATGCTGCTTGGCTTGGCAGTCGCATCGTTACCCGCGCCGCCGGAAATCACGCAGTTCGCCCGCGATATGACCTACGTCAACGGCTTACTTGCCAGCATGAACCTCATCCCGTTGTGGACTCTCGACTCAGGGCAATTGTTTAAAGTCATTTTCAATTCGCTGGAGGAACACGAAGACACCGTTGTGACCGGTGCGCTGCTGGTCAGCGTCGCGGTGGTACTGCTGTTCATCTTGCGGATTATTGGCTTCATCTCATGGGCGATGGTCTTGGCGAATACGTTTATCCGCTTCGGGTGGGTCGTATTTTTGGTGATATTCGCCGTAGGCATCATCAACAAACAGGCGCACGATAAACCGGACTACGCTTTCTCCAAACAGGCGATGAGCAATCAACAAGTCCTCAATCACTTGGTTATCTATCTCATTCTCGTCGCGCTTACCCTCTGGATTTTCGCGGGCGCACTCGCGTAATTGGACGGCGCCCGTTTACTCCGAATTCGGCAGTAGGGGCTACCCTACCAACCTACAGGCTTCGAGATGGCTTCCGCTTCCCGTCCAGTAATTCCCCGTAAAGTAATCGGCGTCCGGCGATAAACTGCCCGATAGCGTCCGATTGCCAAGCTGTTCTAACGGCGCAATCACTTCATATTCAAGCGTATCCAGATGGTAAACCACGACCCCAATTTGGGTCAATGCGGTAAAGCTGTCCTCATCAAGCCAGCGCACCACACGTTCGCCACGTGGGATCAGGTCTAACACCATCCACGTTTTGCTCACGAGATCGAACACGCTAATGTTGAACGTCACATACGGGTCAATCACCACATATTGACCCTCTGGACTCAAGCCCATGATCGTAAACGCCGCATCAGACTGTCCGACTTCGCTAAATTCTTCAATATCCTGTAAGGCGGTCACAAGCGCACGATCACCCTGTATTTCAATCAAACGGGCTGGAAAAATAGCATTCCCAAAAACAGGCATATGCAAAATAACTTGTGTATGATCCGCTGACCACACCGCTTGCAGTGTGAAATTATCCGGCGCAGTGATGCCCAGATCAATTTCTATCCCCGTTGTCGCATCGACATAGATATAGGCGCTTTCTTCTCCCGCCTCACGCGGATAGATCAAGCGATCTCCATTGCTCAGGAAATGCTGTTCAAGGTGGGTACTCTCCCCATTGAGATCATCCGTGTTCGCTTGTTCGGCGTCTGGCAAGGCGTTTTCAGGCATCACATCAAGGGGATTATCATCAATTTGACGTAACGTGCTGGTCAAAAAATCATACTCATACCACTGGGTGATAGAAGGCGTCGTACTCGCCGCGTTTCCCCCATTCCAAACCTGAAAAACCACGGTCGCATCATCAAGCCAGTACCAGCGCGACGACAACAAAAAATACTCGGTTTCAAGGGGTTCACAGGTGATCGTTTGCGCCTCAACCGGACGAATGACCACCACGAGAGCAAGTATAACGAATAGAGTTCGGATAATATGCTGCATTTCTCTCCCCTTACATGAAAACTGACAACTATTTCAACAGCGCTATTGTGTCACAATTATTTCAAGGTTACCGTAAAGCGACTTGTGCAATCGACCTAAGTTTGTACGTTTCTTGATATGCAATGTAAGATTCATTTGATAGGTTGTCAACTCAAAGACCTTAGCAAAATAAATCATGTGAACGCTGGAATGGACAAATGACCTTAACCACTTATACAAATCCCGTGTATCCGCATTACATGGCAGACCCGTTTGTTTTGCGCCACGATGGGCATTACTATGCTTATGGGACAGCCGAGCCAAGCGCTGAGGGTTGGCAGTTCCCCGTCTTGCATTCGCTTGATCTTATTCAGTGGGATTTAGCAGGGTGGGCGCTGCAACCTGTTCCCGGCGGAAATCAATATTGGGCGCCCGAAGTCGCTTTCCACAATGGAAAGTTCTATATGTATTACTCTGCGCGTGGCATCAACGGACGCGATCATCAACTGCGCCTCGCTGTCAGTGAAGAACCCATAGGCAGGTTTATCGACTCTGGCAGCATCCTCACCCCTGATGATCCGTTCACCATCGACGCACATCCCTTCCGTGACGAGGATGGTCAGTGGTATCTGTACTACTCGCGTGACTTCCTTACATTGGATGATGATTATCGCGTGGGTACAGGAATCGTCGTAGATCGACTGCTCGATATGCAGACACTCGCGGGCGATCCTCAGGTGGTGGTGCGTCCTCATGCCGATTGGCATTTGTTCCAATCCAACCGCCCCATGTACGCCTCGGTCTATGAGTGGCACACCATCGAAGGTGCGGCGATTCGGCGTCACAACGGACGTTACTACTGCTTCTACAGCGGCGGTGCGTGGGAACGCGAGAATTATGGTGTGTCGTATGTTGTGGCGGATCACCCACTTGGGGCATATCACCGCCCGTCTGACGCATCTACCGCCCTGCTGCTATCCGTTCCTGATCAGGTGATTGGACCCGGTCATAATTCGTTTACCGAAGCACCGGACGGTCAAGAGATCATCGTCTATCATGCGTGGGATACGGCGATGTCTGCGCGGCTCATGCGAATTGATCGCCTCACATGGGACGGTGATCGTCCGATTCTACACGCGCCAACCTATACGCCTCAGCCTGCCGCATGGATCAATTTGTAGGGGCGAAGGTTACTGCGCCCGACTTAGGGAGATCATCATGTTACCCGATCAAAGCCCGCTCGAATTATGGGCGTTTTTGGAAAATTCTGATTTTCAGCGTATGAAGAACGGCGAACTATTCCGTCAGGATGAGGTCAAGCTCATTCGTCACGATGAGTTTTTAGACGTTGATTATCAACTACTGGTTGATATTGGCTGTATCGGTGTGCGTGATGCTGCCCGCTGGTACGTCACCCACCCCGCGCCGCACACCTTCGATTGGACATGGCTCGATCAGGTGGTAGCAGTGGCAGAAAAATCTGCATTGACCCTCTACATCGACTTATGGCATTACGGCTATCCCGACTGGCTCGACCTCATGAGTCCCGACGCGCCCGCTCACTTTGCCGAATTTGCCCGCGAGATCGCCTTACGTTACCCGCGTATTACCCATTGGTGTATCGCCAACGAGCCGAGTCTCATGGTCGAAATGGCGGGACGGCGTGGCAAATGGCGTCCGTTCTTACGCGGCAAGCAAAACGCGATTCTGTTACGCCGCCAGATTTGCCGCATGATCATTGCCGCGTCGCAAGCGGTTCTTGATGTGCGTCCCGACGCCCTGCTGATTCTGCCTGAACCCTGGCACGCGACCAACCGTAATTCAGAGGACGCCCAAGCCGCCATCATTGACACCGTGATCGGACGGCGTGATCCTGAATTGGGTGGCAATCCGCGTTACGCCACTGTGATCGGCTTGAATCACTACCGCGACTCAACGCTGCCGCCGCTGCATCAACTGTTGCTCAACGCTCGTAAACGCTGGCAAGATTTCCCCCTCTGGCTCACCGAAACATCGGGTCCGCCGCGTGGCTGGCAGCAAACCGAGTGGTTCTGGTGGATGCTGGCAGAAGTTCGCATCGCCAACGCGGAAGGCGCGAATATTCCCGTGTTCACATGGGCGCCAACCATCTCCATGTATGATTGGGTGGATGAAAACAAACATCTCGCCAATGGCATCTGGGTCATTGGCAAGAACGGCGAACGCAAGCCGAACGGCAAAATGCTGGAGGCGTTAGCACTCGCCCGCAAACTCGGCTACCTGCGCTGATTTCGCTCAGTGCTATAATGCGGTTGTATTGAGATAGGAAGCATATGATGGTTACTGCAAAAAAGTGATGACGCCTGAAGAGTATCTCGCGTTTGAACGCACCAGTAAAGAGAGACACGAACTAATTAACAACGAAATTCGCCTGATGTCGGGGGCAGGGGTGAATCATGTGCGTATTGTACGTAACGTCTTAAGAAGGCTTGACACACAGCTAGATGATAGTCCATGTGAAGTTTTGAACAACGATATGCGTACCAAAATCAAGTTGAAAGACTCGTATACCTATCCCGATATTGTGGGTGTCTGCGGTGAGCTAAAACTTGAGGATGACCACTTTGATACGCTCCTAAATCCGTTACTGATCATCGAGGTACTGTCACCCTCTACCGAAGCGTATGATCGCGGCGAAAAGTTTCAACATTATAGAAAAATTGACACGCTTCAAGAGTACATGATGATTTCACAAAATCGCGTTTTTGTGGAACGGTATCTGCGTCAAACAGATGATTCATGGGTACTTACCGAAACACATGATCTTAATAGCAGTATCAGATTAATATCTATCAACTGTACGCTCGTCATTGCAGATGTCTACAAACGGGTGACATTTGACGAACAACCTCCCGCGCCCCAAAACGGAACTTCTGAGTAAAAAAGGGGACACGCCTGTGTCCCTACAAATTCAACCTCTACCCGTCGAAACAAGTATCCTTAACCGAAAAAAATCCGCCTTTAGTCGGAACAAGAGTTCTGTCGATCTACGGATTGTACAAATCGCGTAAAACGAGTTTAATAATGGAGTATATGAGCAAAGGAACATCAAACGTGTTCACACAATTACACGCAGTCCAAAACATCACTGCTCTGATTAACACTTGGGAGCGTGCCGCGACTCAACGCGAAGCCTACGCCATGCAAACTTTATTACTCGGTTTGAACACCACCATCAATCATGATCTGGTGTTCGAGCTTGCCAGTGCGCTGTCGCCCGAATGCGACACCCTTACGCCCGAAGGTCGCCAGCGAGATCGCCATATGTTCGAGGCGCTCATCGAGCAGATCAAGCAGAAAATCACCATTACACAGGCTCGTTTGATGTCAAATGGGTTTCAGCTTGAACCCGCTCTCGACACATGGGTGATCGAAGACCTGCTGGAGGGGTGGGGCGAATCGGTGTGGAAACATGCCGAAGCGTTATTGCGAAGCCGCAGCGAAATTGAGACGGAAGCCATTCGCTTTCAGGTAGATCGACGCACAGTCAAACGAGCAGATGCCATTCGTCACGCCTATTTCTCCAGCAAGACTCTGGACATCGCCTAACAGGGGTAGAATCTCTACCCCTTATGACGCTGTTAGACCGAGGTATCGGGGTGGTGTAAGTCAGGGGTGAATCCATTTTCCCGCAAGCGGAGATCGAAGTCATCCCACTCTGCGGGGGGTTCATTCCATTCAATCGTGACCGAATGAGTCAGCTTGTGCAAATCTACGCGGATTACGCCGACGACCTGTTGAAGCGCATTCTCAATCACGGTTACGTCTTCATCTGTCATGCTCGGAATTTGAAACGTTTTTGATTGCTGCATAACAACTCTCCTTTCACCATTACGGAGAGTATATCACGGATCAGGATGTTTTAGCCTGATCCGCTTTTGTTCGCTTACGGCATCAATTCTTGTTCCGGCGCATAGTCGATTTCCTTAAGCGTCTCGGTAATCGAATCCCATGTCGCGGGTGCATCCCACTCCACGCTGACAACCTTTGAATCCTTGTCCGCTTTAACACTGAGAATGCCCTGCTTCTGGCTCAATTCGTTGACAATCGTCTTGACACAGCCATCACAGCCAATGTTCGGTACGACAAAAGTTTTGCTCTGCATGTGAAATTCCTCATATAAACCTAAACTATAGACGTTTTGACTCGTCTGAATCTTATCCCAAAACGGACTCAATTTCTGCCCTCACTTGATCGTCGGTTTCGCGCCCCCAATGTGACGCTATCCGCAGTTTGCCATCGGGTAGTTGACCGAGCGCCCACACTGCATGACCCCTTACCATTGGATTCGGATCATCTAACAGCCGACTCAATGCGGGAAAAGCATCCTCTGATCCCCAATTCCCTGCCGCGATACACGCATTCCGCACGAGACGATCTCGTTTGACCCGCGCCATCGCTGATCCGCCGAATCGCGCTCGAAAACCAGTCTCATCCAGTGCCAGCACGTCAAGCAGAGTCGGCGCGGCACGATTGACATCCGACGGGTGAAAATCGAATTCCTGCGTAGCGGGTGTGAAACGGTTGAACGGGCAAACGTCCTGACACACATCACAGCCGTATACCCAATTGCCCATCAGCGGGCGTAAATCGCGGTCAATCCACCCCTTATGTTCAATCGTCAAATAGCTGATGCAGCGGCGCGAATCCAGCACATGCGGGCGCGGAAACGCATTCGTCGGACACGCTTGCAGACAGCGCGTACACGATCCGCACATCGTCGCCCTCCCCGCTTGATCGTACTCGTCAAATTCAAGGGTCGTCAGAATTTCACCCAGAAAGAAGAAACTGCCGCGTCGGGGGTGAATCAACATCGTGTTTTTGCCGATGAAACCCATCCCCGCTGAATGTGCGTGACTCCGTTCGAGGATCGCGCCCGTATCCACATATACCCGATTCGCTGCACCCATTTCCGCCGCCAGCGACTCCAAACGCGGTGTCATTAGCTCGTGATAATCGAGTCCCCATGCATACGACGCGATTCGCCCGCGTGAGGGATCACGCAAAATCGCTTCTGGCACAGCAGCGCGATAATCCAACCCCACAATGACGAGCGATTGCACACCCGGCAAAATCACATTGAGGTCACGCCGCCGCGCTTGCCGATCCGCCCGCGCCATATACGCCATATCGCCATGCATCCCCGCATCAATCCAGCGGAAATAGGCGTCCAACGTGGGCGAGGGTTCAGCACGCGCAATCCCCACGAGGTTGAAACCAAGTTCAACCGCCCGTGATTTGAAGCGTTCACTGGAAAATAGAATATCAGTCATTGCGCTTTATGATGAATATCTGGACACTCCCCCCATACAATGAAGGCAATTCTATTTTACTCAATGAGGGATAACATGACAGGGGACGTTAAAGCGCACAGCCAGCAGCGATTTAGCCAGTACGCGCAAAACTACGTGAACAGTGAAACCCATTCTCAGGGGCATGATCTAGATCGGCTGATTGAACTTGCACAGCCACAGCCAGATTGGGTCGTACTCGATATTGCGACAGGCGGCGGGCATACCGCGCTCAAGTTTGCGCCGCACGTCAAAAAAGTGATCGCCAGCGATTACGCGCCGGTCATGCTGGCACAGGCGAAAGCGTTCATCGAAGGACAGGGCGTGACTAATGTCGAGTTTAGCGAAGCGGACGCTGAAAACCTTCCCTATCCTGACAACACGTTTGATCTGGTGACGTGCCGGGTCGCCGCCCACCACTTCCCCGATGCTTACAAATTCGTGACCGAATCGGCGCGTGTCCTCAAGCCGGGTGGCATTCTGCTCGTACAAGATCACCTCAACCCCGACGACGACAAAGCCGCCGCCTACATCGAGTCGTTTGAGCGACTGCGCGATCCAAGTCACAACCGTGTTTTCAACAGCTACGAATGGCAGGGGTTATATTTAGACGCAGACTTGACCGTCGAACATTGGGAGAAGATCAGCCGGACGGCGAAGTTTACGCCCTGGGTGGAACGTCAAGGCTGCACACCAGAAGTCGTGGAACATCTACAAATCCTCATGATTCAAGCGCCGGACGCCGTTAAATCATGGATGAATTTTCAATGTGCTGGCACGCCCGACGCCACATTAGATCACGTTTACATTGACATCCTCGGCAAAAAACCGCTCTAGCCAGACACAAACAGTTGAACCACAGAGAACACAGAGAACACAGAGCCTTAAATTGAACCTTTCTCTGCGTTCTTTGCGCTCTCTGCGGTTTAAATCTCTTTTCTCCGTGTCCTCTGTGTTCTCTGTGGTTAATTTGTTTCTTTTAACGTACTGACACGGCGACGGCTTGTGCAACCGATTGCAGCGCGTCGAGGTTGCCTGTCGAAGTGACACCGCGCACGGCGACAAAGCGCCCGCCCTCCAGCGTCAGCGCGACCAGAATCCCGTCAAAGGAAGTGCCGCGAAACGACATACGAGCCGCGTTACGTTCGTCCAACGTATAATATTCGGTCACACTGCTATCAGGGTACAAACCGCGCAGCAGCACTTCAAAATCAGAAACAATCCCCTGCAAGGCATCTTCATCGCGTTGAGTCGGGGTGCCGACCAGCACTTGCAGCGCCATTTCACCTTGTACTAAAATCGGCTGTTCGGCTTGTAGCAACCGTTGGGCGATTCCCGTATTGCCCAGAAACAACACGCCGCCCGTCTCGCTAGGCGAGAAAACACCCACTTGCCACGCATTCGGGTAATTGAGCGTAAATGTGCCTTCAGGGGGCGTGTATTCTTCATCTAATACGACGACACCCCCCCGCGCACAGTTGATCTCAACGGCTTGCAGTGCTGCCCGCGCCGCTGTGATCGCCCGCAGCGCATCTTGGGGCGTTTCGTAATCGGCGCTCAACGACGCCACAACCGACTCCAAATCACCGGGACACACGCCATCCTCTGGAGTGGAGTCTTGGGCGCTCACCGGAACTATTGCTAACAACATCACCAGTACGATCAACCACTTACGCATAATCCATATCTCCTGTTTGATAAAATTTCACCGACATTAGCTTGTCTCCCCTCTCCAAGTGGAGAGGGGTTGGGGGTGAGGTGATTTGTTCGCCAGCACCTCACGTGCCTCTGCCGCCCGTTCGACTCCACCCAGCGCGTGTAAATCCGCCGCAAATCGCCGCGCCGTCGCCAGAACAACTTCATCGGTTGCCAGCGCCTTCACCCCTTTCATCAACATGCCA
>JBBQRJ010000084.1:0-13625 GCA_038214955.1 Aggregatilineales bacterium
CCGCGCCGCCGAATCCACCTCTGCTAACTGGTCTGACGCCGCGTTTCGCGCTTGATGTGCCGCCAGCGCATCGCGTTCAGCAATCGCGTCCGTCGTGACGCGGTGAAATTTGCGCTCGATTTTGCTGACTTCCGCCGCCCGTTCGCGCTCGATCTCTGCCCGATCTTCACCCGCCCGCCGGATGATCTCGGCGCGTTCGGTTTCGCGTTGTGCTTCGACCCGCACAATTTCTGCTGCGATCTGCTCCCGGCGGCGGTTCAGCCGATCCGTGAGTTCAAACACCCGTTCGCGGGCTTCTACTTCCCGCGTGATCGCCCCGAACAGCGCATCCGTCCGATTTGCCATCACTTTGCGCCTTTGCGTCTTCGCGTCTTTGCGTTAAGTCTTTTTCTTTCTTTGTTTCTTGCTTTTACTCTTTCATCTCTTTCGGGCGGCGCTCCATATCCTCGAAGAAGCGCACGCCCTGAGCAAACCGCAGCAGTTCATCCACATATCCGGCGGGCAGAGTCAGCACCTCTAACGGATTCGGGATAGTCCGAAACCCGCTGATCGCAAACAGCAGGTAGCACCGTTCAAGCAGCGCCGCGTCCATGCGAAAATCGCCATCGGGCAAACTCAGCACCAAGCCGCCCACCCGATCCCCCGCGCCGATCTGCCGCCAGCGCCTTACGAATTCTTCGCGCTGACGGCTTCCGCTTCCGGGTGATCATTCTCAATCAGCGATTCGCGGGTAGCAAAATAGGCTTCCCAGAACGAATCGACCAGCGCATCGCTAACCAGCAGCGTAAACGCGCTCCACCGTGCCGACAAATCGAGTGGGCGACCTTCCCAGTACTGGCGAAAACGGATCGCATCTTGATCAACCGACTCCGTTTGATCCGCGCCGAACTCGACATCTACTGTCGAGCCTTCCAGCATGACAAACGTATGTTGAACCGTGTCCCATCGTTCACGCGGGACGATGTGCGCGAATTCCGCCACCACCGCCTGATTCCGCAGCGTGGCATAAGGTGTCAGCCACCACGTCACCCCGCCGGATGTATATTTCTGTGCAATCGCCTTGAGATTCATTGGATTCTCTTTCTCTTATACCCCACCCCCGACCCCTCCCCGAATTCGAGGAGGGGAGAAAACCACCTGTCTGCTCCCTCCCCTGAATTCGGGGGAGGGTTGGGGAGGGGGTCAGATACCCTCGAAAAGAGTCTCAAACACGCTCACGAACACGTCCGCCGCGCTTGCCGCGTTGATCGTCACCACGCCCGTTGCCGTATTCACGCCCGTGACATCGCTGTGAGCCGTCGCGCCGTTTTTCGTCCACACATTGCGACTCCCCGCGTGATCGCTCGACACGGGACGATAGCCCAACGTGAACGAGGTCGCGCCGCCTGTCGCCTTGTACGTCGTCACGCTGATCGGCTTGGCGGTCACATAACGCACAAACAGATCGCTGTCGTCCGCCGCTCCCAAATCCGTATCGCTGTAGGGCAAGCCGAAAAATGTACGTTCGGCGCTGCTCACTGTGACCGTGTAGCGCGTGGGCAGGGGATTCTCCCCGCCGTCCTGACTCGCGCCGCCCGCCGCCGCCTCACTGATCTGGACGTTGTGATACGCATACGTGATGTACTTGTTCACGCCCGCCGCCGTCTGAAAACCAAGCGTGAGCAGCAGCATCCCTTGGGGCGGATCGCCGCGCATCACATTCGGCGTGGTCACGCTGTTGGCGCTGGCGATGCTCGTATCCACTGCCGACCCCGTGACCAACGCATGAAACGCCTCGTCAAATGCCGATACCGTAATCTCAAACGCGCTGATCTCGCTCACGCCCAACTGACGCCGCCCGATAATCTTCTGCCCGCCGCGAAACGTTGCGATTTCCCGCTCAAATGCCAATGCGGACGCCTCAACCGGTGCGATCAACTTGTGCGCGTGTGTCGTCGTGCCGTTCGCCACGTTATCGGGATCAGTTTCCGTTCCGAAGGGATAACCCTCACTGCTACGGAGGCAAAATTGCGCGTGGTAAAAACCCGCGATGTGTCCCGCTGTCATACTTTCCCCCTTTAATGAACCTCACTCCACCTCGCTAATGCTCGTCTCCCCTCTCCCTTGGGAGAGGGGTTGGGGGTGAGGCGCTCTTTATAGTTAAATTTCTTGTAGGTACGTTACGTTGAGCGGGAACTCCACCGCCGCCCGCTCCCCGAATGCGATGATCCCGCTGTCCTCGCCCAATGTGACTCGCGTCACACCATCCAACGGATCGCCGTCCAATTCCAATCGCGGACGCGCCAGATACGCCGCCGCAATCGTGTCGATCAGGCTTTCCGCCCGCTTTTGTGCGCTCTCTGTCGGGATGCCCGCCAACCACGACTCGACCACGAGGATCAACCGGAACACCCGCGTTTGTTCATCCCGCCCCGCGCCGACTCGCGCCGTATTCCGCGTAGATCGTCCCGGCAAGCACACCAGCAAAGGCAGCGCCGCCCCGTCAATGTGCTGAGGAAACGTGCGCCGCGCCTTCACCCCGCTAATCGTCCCGTTGATCGCGTAAATGCGATCCGCAATCGTGCTAACACTCATCGAATGACCTTAATCCGTTTTCCGGTGCTGACGCTCATCGAATCACCACGATCCCTTTCCGGCGGTGATCCGTGATCGCACGACGCACAAGCGGATCAAGATCGTCTACTGTGATTGCGCCGCCGTCGTAAACCGTCACCCGCCCGCCCACGCGATCCAGCGATTTGTAGGCATAAGCGACCATTTCTGTGACCGCGTGCTGAATATCAGGCAGCACGTCAAACACGCTGATCGCCGCGCCCGTGCTGTGACTCGCCGCCGTTGTGCCACGTTGCGCCCGTGCCAGCGTGATCGTCGTCACATCACGCCCCGTCACGCGCATGATCTCGTCATCTACACGGATGGACTGCCCGATCTCGAATGCCGTTGTTGCCCCCAACGTGATCAACACCGTTCCCGAAGTCATTCCCCCGATTGGCACGATTGATCCGCTGTCACGCCACGCCGAGTCATAGTGCGGCACGTAGCCCCACCAGCCTTCCACACTGATCGCCCCTTGCGGATCGCTGTTGTAGGTATACGTGACTCCCGCGCTCGGCTTAAGCGCGATTCGCCACTTCGGATACACATTGATCGGACGCAGCGACACATTCCCCGCGCTGATGCTTGATCCGTCGCCGTTGGTCAGCGTCACCAGTTCGAGCAAATCCTCATCCAAATTGAGCGCGTAGGGGTTGAGCGCATCGAACGAGCGCACGCGGTAATAGGGCGCACACACCCGCCCCACTTCCCGCGCAAATTCCGCTGATGCTGCCGCGATCAACCGCTTGAGCAGTTCATCGTCCCCCGTCTCATCAACCGCCATGCGCCGATGCGCCCGCACCCGCTCCAACGTCGTCAACAGTGGTACATGCTGCATAGCTCACCTCCAAAAGATAAGCCTAACCCCACTCCCTTGGGAGAGGGGTTAGGGGTGAGGCTGGTTTTTCTTCGCGCCTTTGCGTTAAATTCTTTCTTGCTTGCTTTCTTTTCTTTCTTTTAAACAGTGATGTTGAAAGTTGCCGCCGCGCCGCCAGCACTGCTGCGATACGTCATGCCGAAGCGCATGGTTGTCACCACCACCGTCGCCTGTGCATCAATATCGCGGGCGACCTCCGTCCGCATATCGCGCTTGCGACCCAACGCAAACTGATCCGGGCGAACCAGCAGCAAGCGACCTTTCGTCCCCGCCGCGTTATAGGTGATCTTGCCGTCGGCGTCTGCCATCGACATTTGCCCTGTGCGAAACAGCTTGATCCCGTACATACGGGTCAGCCGCCCGTTTTCCACTGTCGCGGGGTGGAACGTGTCGCGGTTCTTGACCACCTCAATGTCCATTGCCGCCAAGTGCGTGGACGGGTCAGCGATGAACGCCATCTTTTCGAGCGCCACCTGCTGCGCGGCGGGCAGCAGCTTGATCGTCGCCAGAAAGTCCGCTTCGGTCAGCACCCCGCCGTCCCGTGACAGGCTCGATGTGGTGACGAGCGCCAGCTTCAAGAAGCCGTCCACTGCCGTATACACCGGACCGCGCCCCTTCGCATCCACCAGACCGGATACCGCCGACCCGTCATAGTTGATGTTGGTCGTCCCCATTTCGGTATCCCCGTTGATCATCAAATACTCGATGATTTCCTGCCCGCGTGATTCCATCTTCTGGCGCAAGAAGGGCAGCACGGGGATCAAGCTGTCCTCCTCCATAATGTCGCTGAACGACACCCGCGCCCCGATGAATCCCGGCGTCAGTTGGCGACGTGTAGCCGTCAAGTTGGACGATTTCCCCGTGATCGGCAAACGTTCGTCGCTCGTCTCGTCGTTCTGTTCTGCAAGGCTGTAAAACGTCGGGTCTGTCCCTTCGGTGGGGATGTAAATGCTGTTGAATCCACGCGGGATTTCGACTTCCATCACGCCCATATCGATCAGCGCCCGGTAGATCGGCGCTTCGCGCACCGTCTCCCACAGTTGAGTCTCATATGCCACGCCGACCCAGTTCTGACCATTGCTGCTGAGGTTCGCCGCGAACACTTCATCCGCCTTGATCGCCGCTTTGACGGCGTACCCATCACCGTAGCCGTGACCCGTGTAATCCGACGCACGCAGCGTCTTGTCTGCCGCCGCCCGCAGAAACCCATCCGACGCGCCGCCGTTGCTCAAGCCCCCGCGATGCGCCGCGTTGAGGATGTGCGCCCCGAACACCAAATCCTGCGCTTTCAGGTGGTGATAGCGCAAATCCTTCACGTCGGTGATCCCCGTAAAACCCGTGACACGGCTTTGCGGCACAATCGCTTTGCTGCCCATCGGCTGAACCTCGCTCAATTTCGCCGCCAAAATCGCCCGCTGATCCGGCGTCAAGTTGATCCCTAACGCCGCTTCAATCGCATTAATCATTGCTTCCATACTTGTCTCCTTATCCGATTCGTTGTTTTGCTCCCCTCTCCTCTTTTCGGGAGAGGGGTCGGGGGTGAGGCTGTCTGCTCCTCTCCTCTTTTCGGGAGAGGGGTCGGGGGTGAGGCTGTTTTCTCCCCTCCCTGAATTCGGGGTGGGGTAAGTTGCTTGCTCCCCTCTCCGCTCGGAGAGGGGCTGGGGGGTGAGGTTCTGCATCGCCTTCAAATTCACCACCCGTGTACGTGGATCGGCGGGTGTGTGCGTCAAACTGCCTTCGACAATCGGAAACCGCAAAATTGTCCCGTCCGCGTCCACGCTGACCAGATGCGGCAGACTCCCCGATGACAAACCGAGCGCCCCCGCATCGATCAAACGGCGCACGTACTCCACATATTCGTTGCGTTCATCGAGGATCGCTTCCATCCATAAGCCCTTGTCATCGCGGCTCACGCGGCGAATCGTGCCAATCTTCGCCGCCCCGACTCCATCATCCATGCCGTGATGAAACAGCAGCGGACGCTCCCCGTACCAATCGAGCGCGAAATCCGTTTCTGCGACGAATCGTTCGCGCTGCAAATCGCGCACGCCCGCGTCGCCCCACTCCACCAGATACCCGCCGATCCGATTCCCATCCGCCGTCAGCGCCTTGACCGCGCCCCCGTAAACCATCACCCGTTCATCCATTGGCTTCCCCCGCTCCGTCCTCTGTGTTTTCCCCCTCGCCCTTTGGAGAGGGGGCTAGGGGGTGAGGTTGCTTTTCTTCTCCCTTTGCGTCTTCGCGTCCTTGCGCCTTTGCGTTAGGCACTTCTTGTTTTTCTTCTTTCTTTTCTTCTTGACCCTCTGTGTTCTCTGTGTTCTCTGTGGTTAAAATCTTTTGTTCTTCTTGCTTTTCTAAGTCCCCCGCCCTGACGATTCGGCTGCGATCCGGCACAAACCGCACATCCCCGTCTGCCACCGTTTTCAAGCCGAGCGTCTGCCGATACTCATTCAGCGTGATCGCCCCCGCCGCCAGTTGTGCATTCGCAATTTCCGTCCGCGCTCGCGGATCGCCTAAGCCTGTGCGAATATCATCCAGCGGCAGCCGAAACTCGACTTCCCGCGCTGGATCGAAAAACGGCAGCACTTGCGCGTTGATCACCCGTGCGATCTTTTCCGCTTCGGGGATCAGCGTCAGTTCGTAGAACGTGCGCGTTTGCTCTGGTGACAGTTGATAGGGCATATCCGCATAATCGATCAGCGCGACAGGCACGCCCACCGCCGCGCAGATTCGCCGCTTCTGCGACTCGCTCAACGAGTCGATGTCCGACAAATCTGGCGGAGTCGCCACCGTCACATCGAACGCCGTCGGCATCAACAGGGGATTGCCCGCGTTTCGCGCCCCCCGCGCATCATCGGCTAACGTGGTCTGAATCAAATCAACGTCTGCTTGCGAGAGTCGCCCCTCTTTCGGCGTGAAGATCAAACCGGGACGCGCATTGTTCTTGAGATGCGCCTTTGTCAGCACGATCACATTCCGGTCAATGTTGACGGCGTCCATTGCCGACGCCAGCAGCGAATAGCCGCGTGTGTCATCCAACGGATTCCGCAGCCGATCAAACGCGATTTCATCCGGCGCGAACAGCTTGACCGCGCCGCCGTCCCGATAGCGGTACGCCGCGATTCGTCCGCCTTCAACAACAGGTTCAACCGCCAGCGCATTCAGCACTCTCAGCGACGCGGGCAGCAAACCGCTTGGCGTGTAGCCGCTCACCAACTCGATGTACGTTTCGCCAAACACCGACTTGCTGAACGCCCAATCCTCGTACACGTCTTGACCGAAATAGCGATAGGCTTGCTCCATGCCATCTAGCAGGGGATGATCCTCATACTGGCGTCCGCTCGTGCGATCAATCAAGCGCCCGCGCCGCAGCACTTCCGCGACCTTTTGCACGCGCACATTGATCGCCCGGAACGCCCATACGCACGTCATGTATGCCCGCGCATAGCTTTCAGCGTTCGCGCCGCTAAAACCCGCGCCTGATCCCGCGCCATACCACCCGCCAAACGTGCTGTGACTCTCGCCGTCGCGGTACTTCAGCGCCGTCAAATTCGCGCCATCGAATAGAAATGCAAGGGGCGCATCCCTCGCAGGTAGCGCCCCTCGTTTCTTGACCGTCCATCTATCAAACAACCCCATGCGCCCCCTCAGTCTTTCGTCCGATTTAAATTGACTCTGCGTTATACTGATCTAAACTAGAAAGTACATAAATAGAAACGAGGCTCTCCATGAAAAAACTTTCGTTGGTTTTCACGATAGGCATTATCGCTTTATTGCTCATTGCGGCACTTCCTCTATTTGCAGCTGGTTCAGTGAGTTGGTCAGGCAGACTCGAAAACCCGGATCCGTCATGGGATCGTGTCGATGATGTTGATTGCGGTCCAGCGTATGGCTATATCGAATGGTACGACACACAGGTTTTCTCCGTGGATACCATTGGAACCTACACCATCGAAATGATTGCCATGACCGGTGATATCAGTCCTGATGGGTTATTTGCCCTGTATGACACGACTTTCAATCCAGCAAACCCTACCGGGAACTGTATTGCGACGGATGATGACAGTGCTGGCGGACTCTCTCCAAAGCTGATGGTGTCGCTGCAAGCCGGACGTACCTATGTCCTCGTGACAACCCAGTGCTGCGACGGTTTAGACGCGGGCGAAGAAATGAACTACACCAATCAGATCACCGGTCCCGGCAACATTGCGCTCACGGCTGCGCTCGCGGCTGCGCCGGGGAACTGTCCGTTCCCGCTGCCCGCTGGACTGACGCAGGGCGTCATCACCGAGACGACCAGCGCGTTCTGGGCAGCCGATTCAACAGCGACCACCAACGTTGTGCTTCCAGTCGGGTCCCATTGGTGGATTTTAGGCACATCAGGTGGCTACGTTAATCTCTGGATTTCCTGTCAAGGTACACCTGTCTGGGTACCTGCGGACACCGTTAGCTAGACCCTACTCACAAGGTCGCCCCTTTCCTTCGGGAGAGGGGTTGGGGGTGAGGCTATCTTTTCTTCTTTACCAATCCATCTTGAGTCGAATCGGCGCGCTGATCGGCGTATTCGCAAACATCAGTTCATGCAGCGCCCAAACCAGCGCATCAACCCGATCCGGTGATCCGCCGCTCATAGGCGTCCATTGACACATCTGATCCTCCAGCGTGGCGAACCCATTCACCCCCACATGATGCACTTTTCCCTGTTCGTACAGTGCGGCAATCGGTTCTGCCCGCGCCACCTTACCGCGACTCGCCCGCACCTGCGTGATCGGCACGTTTGCGTCTACCGTGCGGATTGTGTGTTCGACCATATCACCGCCGTTGTTGACCTCAGCGATCACGCGATCTGCTTTGTGCTGGTGATACCCGTTCACCGCCTGCCGCGCCCACACATCTGGCGACCCTTTCAGCGTGAGGTCGTCCAGGATAAACCCGTGCAGTTCCCCGTTGATCATTGCCGTACCCGCCGCGACAATCCCCGTCTCATCCGACGCCTTGCCCGATGTCACCGCCGGATCAACCGCGATCACCACGCGAATCAGTTCAGGCGGCTCAATCACCCGCGCTCGTTCAATCCATTCATAACGCCACAGCGCCCCTTGAATCTCGTCTACGACTTCCCCTTCGATCTCCTGCCGTCCCAACCGCGTTCCGGCATAGCGACTCAAAATCGCATCCAAAAACGCGGGTGCGAGATTCGCCGCATTCTCGTGAGTCGTCCCGCGTGTGATGACGCAGGTCGGGTCATTCAGCAGTCGCCGGATCAATGGCACGGGGCGCGGAGTCGTCGCAATCGCAATGCGCGGATCAATACCCAGTCGCACACCCATCAGCAGATTGTCAAATGCCGCCTCAAAACGCCACGCCGCCAGCTCATCGCAGATCGCCCAATGAAACTGAGGACCCCGCAAGCGATTCGGCTCATCGGCGCTAAAATGGGTGGCGATGCTCCCATTCGGGAACTCCAACCGCCGCCGCGTCGGGCTGTATTTTGGCATGAAGTCGGGCGGCGCAATATTGAGGATTCCGCTTGCCCCCTCAACAATCACATCACGGGCATCTGCCGCCGTTGCCGCTACCAGCGCCCCGCGAGACTTGGGATATTTTTGCGCCTGTTCAATCGCCCACTCATTGACTGCCCTGGACTTACCAAATCCGCGCCCCGCCAAGATCAGCCACAGGCGCCAATCCCCATCCGGCGGCAGTTGATCGGGTCGTGCGATACTCCGCCAATCCTTTCCCGCCAGCCGCGCCGCCATCTCACGCGCCTTTTGCAAACGGAACAAATACCCCCGCTCACCCAAGTAATCGGGTAACTCGCGTTTTTTGGTCATCCATCCTTTGCGCCTTTGCGACTTCGCGTCTTTGCGTTAAATCTTTTCTCTTCTTTCTTGTCTTTCTCTCTTTACTCTGTGTTCTCTGTGTTCTCTGTGGTTAAATTTTTTAGCTTTTAGCTTTTAGCGTTTAGCTTTTAGCTTTTGCTAACCGCTACCTGCTTCTCCGCTTCTTGAAACAATTCTTGTGCCAGCGACTCATCAAAGGCATTGACCAACGCCTCATACGTCACGCGCCCCGCCTTGATGTCCTCGATTGCCCGCGCCCGCCAATCCTCGTTTTGCACGCGATCCACGAACAAACGGTGATGCCGCCCAAGCTGAATCAAGGCTTCTTGCGCGTCGTACAAATCCACCTCGACGCTGTTTTCTCCCAGCCGCAGCCGCCGGATCAATTGCAACCGATGGGCGCGTTTCGCCTTCGCCAAATCAATTCGAGCTTCACCATCTGCGTCAAACACAAGGAATTCACTCATGCTGCCGCGTGCGTGATCGCTGAGTCGAGCAATGACCTCTCCGGCAGGCATACGCCGCGCTTCGATCTGCTTTTCAGTCAGCTTTCGCATTTTTCCCTCCAAATAAAACGGGCGACCCAATTGGATCGCCCTTTCAAATTTAGAATATTTGTTCACTTGTGTAGTAATCATACCACACCTACGAATCTGTCAAGGTTTTTCATGCATATGGACGAAAATGCGTTTTGATGCATTTTTCTATCGGCGTCTATTTCGCACCTTTGGGCGCAGACAGCGTTTCTTCACACCTAATTCCCGCAAATAGATCGTTTCGCGGGCATCGTAAAACACTTTGAACAGCACGGTTTCTTCCAGATCGCTGTGATAAGGCGGCGCAAACGCCCACATCTGCGCGTCCTCTGCCCACCAGCACGACGACGGTTCAGCTTTGCGCTGCTCTACCCGCACATTCACCACCTGATACGCTGTCGCCCCTTCAACCGGATCAATACCATGCTTTTCGCACAATTCACGCCAATGGCGTTTGTATGCCACGAGATCAAAAGCCATACAAGTCACCTCCCCCGTATTACAATTTTCCAACGTTGATTTAGTAGGCTCACAGTATATGCGAACATTTGTGCCAATCTACATTAGAAAGTGACCTGTTTCGGAAATTTCACCCTTTTGGACGAATTTGGGATATAAGACCATAAATCGCCTATATATCCCAAAAGAATCGTCATATCCCAAATTATTGGGATATACGCTATTTCCAGTTGCGATAAATTGAGGAGGTCAATAAAAGAGATAACTCACCTTACGCAGGGTGTCAGTTTGCTCCCCCTCTCCTGCTTTTGGGAGAGGGGGGTGAGGCTAGTTTTGCGTAATCCACACATCGTCCCCATCGCTGACTACTTCCCTCGAATTCGGGGAGGGGTCGGGGTCAGAAATAACGATCTGCGTAAGGTGAGGAGATAAATCATTTTTTCAAGAAAATAAAACGAGCCATCACACGATAGCTCGTTTTTGAGTCACGGCACAATGTCTTGTTGTCTAGCGCCCCGCAGAGGCGGGCTGCCGTACTCTACAAACCTTGTTGAGCGTTATCAACAGCGAACGTATTTTTAGCAGGTCATACCCGCCTTGCATACGCCACAACACTTCCCCTTCACGGTCAACCAGCATCGAATAAGTGGTTGACACCGTAGGAATATTTAACGCCCGGTTAAAGTCGTTAATGTCTACATACAGAGGAATAGTCGTGCGGCAAGCAGTTGGATCGCTGACGCCGCGTCGTGTCCACGCATCAGTAAAATCATTTTGCAGGGTGAGTAAATTTTGGATGGTAGGAAGTTCGTATGCATGCAAGTTAGGGTAGCGCGTACATAAGGATCGCAGATGCGACATCCACATATCCACTTGCACACGCTGGCATTGCTGAAATGCGATGACGAGTAAATTGTATTCGCCATCTAAGCCAGTGGGCAAAGTCACCTGATGTCCGTCTAGGGTAAATCCCTTTACCGTTGGGAAAATCATCTTCAACGATCCTTCTCACTGCCTACATATTACAATACAGATTTCAATCAACTCAATTGTATTAAGTAAAGTGCCTTAATAACCAACAATTTATGAGGCTTATCTTAACAGGTTGTGAAAAAAATATAGATAGAGATTTAGTCACATAGCGATTTGTAACTACTCAGGGGTCATTTTCTCCCTCATTTTGTCAAATTTGAGCGCCAAATTTGGTGGTGATTAGGTTTGTCTTTCCCTCAGATGTTTGGGGTTGTATGATCAAAACAGCCAATTCTTCTCTCAAATGATGGCTGAGTAGTTACAGCGATTTATTTAACAAAGCCACGACCTTTAAGCGTCATGGTCTACGATGGTCTGTTGGTACTAACGAGAGTAAAGCCTACAATAAAATCGTTTTCTAATGAGTTCTATCCTGTAGAGTCTAAATGAATAATACGTCTAAACCTGCCCGTTGGTTGGTGATCGCTGCGTTTGCCTCTGTCTATTTGATCTGGGGTTCCAGCTATATCGGTATCCATTTTGCAATCGAAACCATCCCGCCATTCTTGATGACCGCCACACGCTTTCTCATCGCGGGCGGCATCTTAATGGGGCTTGCGCTGGCACGCGGCGCAAAACTCCCAACGCGCATCCATTGGCGTTCCGCGATCATTGCCAGCGGTTTCATGTTCTTGATGAACAACAGCATGATCGTATGGGCGCAAGCGAACGGTTTGCCAACAGGCGTCACGGCGGTGCTGCTTGCCACCATGCCCATGTGGATGGTCGTATTCAGTTGGATGCGCGGCACACGCCCCACGCTCGTCACGATTATTGGATTGCTCACGGGGTTTGTCGGCATGATGCTGCTCGTCAGTCCCGGCAGCATTGCCGTCGCAAACATGCACCCACTTGCACCGATCATTGTGCTTTTGGCGGCGGCATGTTGGGCATTCGGGTCGCTTTACGCCCGCAAAGCATCCCTGCCCGAAAACGGATCACTGTCCACCGGAATGCAGTTACTTGCAGGCGGCATCATGATCACCGTCTTGAGCGTGGTTACAGGCGATGCAGCGACGCTCAACCTATCGCAAATCTCGCTCACCTCAATGATCGCTATGCTCCATCTCACGGTCATGTCATCGGTGATCACGTTCAGCGCGTTCGTGTGGCTGATGAAAGTCACATCCCCCGCAAAAGTTGCTACCTATTCTTACGTCAACCCGGTGATCGCCGTGTTTCTCGGTTGGCTGCTGGCAAGCGAGCCGATTACCGAGCGCAAGATCGTCGCAGCGGCGATCATCCTGCTCGGTGTCATCCTCATCACCGTCTACGGGTCGCGCAAAGTCAATTTCTGGCGCTTCCGTCCCAACACCGCCGCCGAAGCCGAAGCCGCTTAACGCAAAAAGCCTGACGCAAAGGCGCAAAGACGCAAGGACGCAAAGACAGAAGGACACAAAGAAGAATAACTCATAGATAGAAAGCTCGTTTTCTTTCTATGATCTCATCATCTTTGCGCCTTCGCGTCTTTGCGCCTTTGCGTTAAATCTTTCTCTTTCTTTTTTGCTTTTCTTGCTTTTCTTCTTATCTTTACAGTCCAAGCCCGCGCAGATACTCCCGGTTGCGTTTGGCACTCTCACGCGGCGCGTTGAGGTCATCGCTCAAAATATCCTGCTCAACAATCGCCCACCCGTCATAGCCGAGCTGTTCGACCCCTGCGATCACGCCCGGAAAATCGACTCCGCCTTGCCCAAGTTCGCAAAACACGCCCGCCGCCACCGCCGCGAAATAATCCATGCGTTCCACTTGCGCCAGCTCACGGATTCTCAAATCGCAATCTTTGAAATGTAGATAACGCACCCGTTCGCCGTACTCGCTTAACGCCTTGACCGGATCGCCGCCGCCGTACAACCAGTGACCGGTATCCAGACACAGCCCGACCAGATCATGATCGGCGCGATCCATCAACAGGCGAACTTCTTCCGGCGTCTCGACATAGCCCGCGCAGTGATGATGAAACACGACCTGCAAGCCCACTTCATCAAACACGCGCCGCGCCACGCGGTTGACTCCCGCCGCGTACACATCCCACTGATCCGTCGATAGGGATGACCCATGCCGCCGTCCCGCCGTTTTGGTCAATTCTTCGACCTTGCCGTTATCGTCCGCCAGCACAATCGCCACCGCGCCCAAATCTGCTAACAAACGCCCCACTTGCAGCGCGTGCGCTTCGCCCGCCTCATGTGCCGATGCATCGACAAAGTTGACAGGCACGAACGCCGACAGCACTTGCAAACCTCGTTTTTCCAATTCAGGGCGCAGCACCGCCGCGTCAGTCGGCAA
>JBBQRJ010000085.1:0-13542 GCA_038214955.1 Aggregatilineales bacterium
CCCCCACCCCGCTCGCTGCGCTCGCCTCCCTCCCCCGAATTCAGGGGAGGGCGCAAACAGGAGTCGGCTTGCTCCCCTCCTCGAATTCGGGGAGGGGTCGGGGGTGGGGTCAAAAATAACGATCTGCGTAAGGTGAGTTAACAATTCTTTGCATGAACTTTACGCGAATGATAAACTCTCTCACTACAATAAACACTTTGTAGAACATCGCTTTTGAGGAGGCTTTTTGATGCGTAAGCTGATTTTGTTGGTAAGTTTGCTACTGCTCGTCGTGATTCCGGCGGCAGCACAGGACGAAACATTCTCCCTGACTATCCTTCACACAAACGATACCCACTCGTGGCACGAACCCGGCACCAACGGTGATGGCGGCGTGGCGCGTTTGGCGACAGTCGTCAACCAGGTACGCGATCAGGTTGATAATGTGCTGCTGCTCGATGGCGGTGATCGCTTCACAGGCACGCTGTTTCATGTGCAGTATCGTGGACAGGATCAGGTTCAGGTCATGAACGCGGTTGGCTACGACGCCATGACGCTCGGCAACCATGAATTCGATGACGGCGAAGAAGTGTTGTATAACTTCGTTAGTCAACTCGATTTCCCCGCTGTCAGCGCCAATATCACCGATTGGGGTTCGTACACCGAACTTGACGAGCTGATCAACGCCTTCGCAGTGCTGGACGTGAACGGTCAGCAAATCGGCATCATCGGTTTAGTGACGCCAGAAACCCCCGAATTGACCAGAGCGAGTGATGAACTCGTTTTCAGCGATGATCTGGTCGGCGTTACACAGTTGGCAGTCGATGAACTGACCGCGATGGGCGTCAACAAGATCATTCTCGTGACGCACATCGGTTTGGAATTAGATCGTGCAGTGGCGGCGGGTGTAACCGGCGTCGATGTCATTGTGGGCGGTCACAGCCATACGCTGCTCGGCAATGCTTATCAAGCGGCGGTTGAGGGCTATCCCGTCGTCGTTGAAAATCCGGCGGGCGAAAATGTTTACATTGTGCAAGCGGGCAGCAACAACACCTATCTGGGTCGCTTGAATGTCACGTTTGATGCGGCGGGCGCTGTTACGGCGGCGGCAGGGGATACCATTCTGCTGTCCCGTTATATCACCCCTGATCCCGCTTTAGAAGAAATCGTCACCGAACTGGCGGGTCCCGTTGAGGAACTGCGTGCAACCCCTATCGGCGCAGAAGCGACTGTGGCTTTGGTCGGTGATCGCCGTGTGTGCCGTGTGGAAGAATGCAACCTCGGCAACTTGATTACAGATGCGATGCGTGCTGAAACAGGCGCTCAAATTGCGATTACCAACGGCGGCGGCATCCGTGCCAGCATTGACGAAGGCGATATTTCAGTTGGCGAAGTTGTGACCGTGCTGCCTTTCGGCAATCTGACGGCGTTCTTCCAATTGTCGGGCGCAGATGTGATCGCCGCGCTCGAAAATGGCGTGTCGCGCATTGTGGTTGATGCTGGCAATGTCGTTCGTGATGGCGCACAGGGTCGTTTCCCGCAGGTATCGGGCTTGCGTTACTCGTTTGATCCGACTCTTGAGGCGGGCAGCCGCATTGTGAGCGTGGAAGTGTGGACAGAAGCGGGCGAATATGTCGCTATTGACCCCGAAGCGATCTACACCGTCGCCAGCAATGACTTTATGCGTCAAGGTGGCGATGGCTATGTCACGTTCCAGGAAAACGCCATCAACCCCTACGACTACGGCAAGCCGTTGGATCAGGTCTTGTCAGAGTATCTCGCAGCGAACACACCCATCAGCGCGCCGACAGAAGGTCGTATCACCATCGTCAACGCGACTCTGCCCCCCGCGTAATCTAATTTAGACCTCAGCCGTCCCTCTTCATACGGAGAGGGACAACTTTGGTAGGGACGCGCCGTTGCGCGTCCCTACCTAATCTCTTTTTGGAGAGTGGTTGAGGGGCAAACACTTTTAACTTTTAACTTTCCCCTTTTAACTGTCTTGCATCTGTAAACCATTCTTTGTGTCAACTTCTCCCACTTGTGGTTAGAATTGAGTTAGCGCAGTACACGGGAGTAATTGACATTGGCTAGCGATCAAGCGCGGGACTTACGTCAGCAAGGGATCACGGCTGCAAAAGCGGGGCAGAAAGACGAAGCTCGACGCCTTTTGCAACAGGCGATTCGACTTGAGCCGGATAACGAAGCCGGGTGGTTGTGGTTAGCGAGTGTTGCCCGCGACGGTCAAGAACGCCTATTTTGTTTACAAAAAATTCTTGAAATCAATCCACATAATGATACGGCTCGCAAAGCCCTTCAGAGCTTTGAAAGCCTTCCCGCGACTCCGCCGCCATCCATGATCAAACGCTTACCCAATGCGCCGGACACCAAACCGAAAGTCGCCACACAGGAATTGATGCGGGCGCAAGTTCCCGGCGTTCCCATGCCCACATCAGATCGCATCGCGGAGGCGCAAAAATCACTGGATGCGCTGATCCGGCGTTCGCTTGAACCCCTTCCCAACACCATCAAATGGACGCACAAGACACGCGCAAGGGCAGGTGAACGCGACATCATTATTTATCGCCTGTACGTGTTCGCGGGGATACTGGTCGTCCTCGTCGTGTTAGGTATCCTCGGCGGTTATGCGGTCAGCACGAATGAAGACCTACGCGCTCTCGTATTGGCGCCCACCGCTACCGCTACTAATACGCCGACCCCGTCGCTTACGCCGACCTATGGTTTAACCCCTACACCCTCATCGACTCCGCGCCTCACATGGACGCCTACCGATGAACCGCCCAACAGCCTACCCACGCCGAATGCTTACGCGCTCCCCCGCGTGACTCCGGTCTACCCGCCGATTCTCGAACGTCCGCTGGCAGACGCCTATCAATTGATTCTACGCGGCGATATTACCCGTGCGCTGCCCACACTGGAAGCCGAACGCCGCGCCAGTTTTGACGGACGATTTGACGCTAATCCGTATTATTACGAAGCCCTTGCCCGCATTTTGCAGGGACGCTACAACGAAGCTCTCGACCTCCTCACCGAAGCAGAAGATCGCCTTGAGGAACGTCCCGACGAGCCGAGTTTCCGCGCTCTGGTTGATACGGGCTTTGCACAGGCGTACTGGGCGCTGGCAGAGCGGGCGCTGGACAGCGGAAACCCCGCTGGAGCGCAGCAGCCGCTTGAAGACCTGCAAATTCGCGCTGAAGCCGCGATTGACCGTGATCCCCGCATCGTTGCGCCTTATCTGGTGCTTGCCGAGTCGTATGCGCGGCGTGGCAGCGAAGGCGATGCTTTAGAAGTGTTGAATCGGGCGCTGGTACGCGATGAGTTAGACACCAACACCGATTTGATCATGGCGAAAGCGCAGTTGTTGTACCAGACAGGCGATACGGAAGAAGCCCTGTATCAAGCCTTTCTTGCCCGCTATGTTGACCCCACCACCGACGCGGCGTATCGTCTGCAAATTCAAATCGCCACAGAGCGCGGTCAGCATGGGCAAGCCGTCCTCTATGCTCAGGATTACCTGTTTTACTACCCCGGCAAGACCGAAGCGCATCGCCTGTTAGCCGAGGCGCATCTCGCGGAGGGGAGCGAAGAATTGGCGCTCCAAGCCTTCACCAAAGGGTTAAGCGGCAACACGGATGATCAAGATACCATCCTGATGCTGCGGGAGCGGGCGAACCTCTACATGACCCGCCATCAGTACGATCTCGCGGTAGAAGACTATTCCCGTTTGATGGAAATGGGCAGCGATACCGATGACGAAATCGGCTACATTCAAGCCGCTTATTTCGACGGGCAAACAACAGAAGCGCGTACTGCCGCCGAGTCGCTTGTAGCAACCGGAAATGGCACGGTCAATTTGATTTTGGGGCGCATCCTGATTGATACCACCAGAGAGGGCGAAACCTCAACGATGCAGCGTGCCGTGACCTATCTTAATCAGGCGAACAACGCGCTGACATCCCCCGAAGATCGGGCTACTGCACAGGAATATCTCGCCCATGCTCAATTGAATTTACGTAATACAGGCGTGGCGCTCGACTCGATTAACAATGCAATCACGCTTCAGGATACGGCACGCCGCCGTTACTTACGCGCACAAATTCTGCTGGCACGCAATGAGCGAGATGCCGCGCTTGCCGATTATGAATGGGTGCTGGCGTGGAGTCAGGTGTTCCCGTTCACCTTCCGCGATGACATTGTAGAGGCTGAATTCGCGGGTTTGCGCGGCAGCTAATGATCATTGGACGAGGGACGCCTCGTCCAATGATTCCAACTCAGGCAGGATGAATAGATCGCTTGTCTTGAGGTTCAAACCGGGAAACAGGTTTTCGGCTTCGATCACATCGTCACCCGTGTAAATGCGGATATTTTTCGGGTCGTCACGCCGATACTGGTAAACTTCTTTGGGGTCGGGAAATAAGACCCACACTTGTTCTGAGCCGTACCGTAGATAGTCGCGGACTTTCGCTAACGTCTTTGACTCCGACTCGCTAGGGGAAACAATTTCAATCGCTAAATCAGGCGCACCCGGAAACCCCCGCTTACGATCAAAATTCTTTGGGAATCGTCCGCGCCGAATGAACGATATATCAGGGACACGGACAACCTGTACGCCCCCTTCCTCGTTTCGCGCCAATACATAAATCAAATTATCGGGGTGGATATAACCCAACTTATGGGTGCGAACAAACGTATCCAGAAGTTTTGCACCACTAAAAACCAGTTCCGAATGTTCATATCCAACCGGACTCATTTCCACCAACTCCCCATTGACGACCTCATAGAATTTGCCCTGACTATCCAGTCGAATTAGATCATCTTCGGTAATGATGGCTTGACGTATTTGTGGATTTGCGGTCATGCTCATGACTCCTCACTCTACACGCCATTATACAGCCAATTACCCCTCGTCAAAGCGTGTGCCAAGCGCCGCAGGGGGATCGCTTCGCAGCACAGTACGCATTGCCTTTTGCAGCGGGCGCGGCATGATATTGAGCAGCCGTTCAACAGCGCCGCCGCTCACCAGCACCAGCGTGATAATCATCAACAGCCAAGGCAGTCCGTTCAGCAGCACCAGCGGAATTTGAATATCGGGCGAACGTTGAATCGCAGATGCCAGCGAACGCAGTCCCGCGAACAGATAGGCGCCCAACACCACACGGAACGGATGCCAACCCGCGAAAATTACGATTGCCAGCGCAATCCAGCCGTCGCCGCGCATCACCGGCGGCGTTGACCATCCCGGCTTGACCGCCAGCGAATACGCCGCGCCCGCTAACCCCACCAGCGCCCCGCCCAAAATAGTGTAGAAGTAACGCAAACGGTTGACATTCGTGCCGCGTGCAAATGCCGCCGCCGGACGCTCACCGACGGCGCGATGTGCCAGACCGGATCGGGTATGAAATAAAGCGTACCACGTCACAAAAATCAGCGCATAGCTGAGATAAACCAGCGGCTCATGGTTGAAGAATATTTCTCCCACAACCGGAATATCTCTCAAAACGGGGATCGGGACGTAGGGCAGGGTAGGTCCCGGAATGCGCGTGTAATTTTGCCCCAAAAACTGCGCCAGATCAGCCGCCAGCAGAGTCAGCACGAAACCAACCGCAACTTGATCCTGTCGCAGTTCGATCCCCGCCACAGCGATGATCAACGCGATCAGCGCCCCCGCGATCATGGCGGCGATCATGCCCAAGATCACGCTTTGAGTGGTCAGCGCGGTCACAAAGCCGATCATCGCCGCCAGCGCCAGTGAACCATCCAACGAGAGGTTGACCACGCCCGCCCGCTCGGTGATCGTCTCGCCAATGCCCGCAATCACCAGCGGAGTCGCGTTGGCGACCACGCTGTTCAGAATATTGATTAAGTTGTCGTCCATGCTAGAGTCCTTTGTTTGCGCTATACGGGCGGTTGAATCCGTTGTACTTCGACGGTGGCGGTAATCGGTGTAGGGGGTTCAACGGCAGCCGGCATAAATCGCTGACGCAGCCCGTTCGAGAGCAAAACCAGCAGCACAATAAAGCCCTGCAATACCCCTGCCAGCGATTGATCTAACTGCAAGGCGACCTTCAAGCGCGTGCTGCCGCCCAGAATCACAGCGAAGGTGAAGGCGATCATCACGGCGAACATCGGACGCAAGCCGACCAGCAGCACCACCAGCAGCGCCAGAAAGCCGATCCCGCCGGATGCCAGCGGACGCAAACTGGCATAGGTGAACAGCACGCGGTACGCCCCGCCGATCCCCGCCAACATGCCGCACACGATGAAGGCTGTCATGGCACTTTGTAGGGTTGGCACGCCGAGCAGCAGCGCAGATTTACTGTTTTTACCTGTCGCTTTTAACTGCAATCCCCAGCGAGTCCCGCGCAGCGCAAACGTCACAATCACCAGCGCGGCGGCGACCAGAATCAGCGCCAGCAAGCTCACCGGAAATTCAGACGAGAGGGGCGGCAATAGCGCCGAGTCTTTAAAGGGGGCAGTAGCCTGTGCTGTCCCACCCGTCGGCGGCGCCCAGGGTCCCGAAATCAGGTAGATTGACCACACGTTCGCCAGCGCGTTTAACGCCACCCCGCCGAAAATCTCATGCACGCCGAGGCGCGTTTTGAGGAAACCGACCAGCGCCGCCCACAAGCCGCCGCCGATCATGGCAAGCACAATTTCTAAGGGGATCAACAGCGGTGCGGGCAGATCAACGAACAGCGCCGCCCACGACGCGAACACCGCCCCGACGATCATTTGACCTTCGACGCCGATGTTCCATAAACCCGCCGTGAACGTGACGATCAAGCCGATGCTGCACAGCGCCAGCGGTATCCAGAAGTTGACCACGCCCGCAAACGAGTTTGAATTGCGGAACGCGCCTTCCGCAACGGCGACCAACACGTCAATCGGATTGCTTCCCACCGCTAACACCAGCACGGCGGTGATCACCAGCGAGACGATGATCGGCAGCAGCGCAAAGCCTACCGTGAGAGCGGTTCGATTCGATGGTGGGTTCATAGGGCTGATTCTTTCTCAAAGTTCCCGCCGATCAAGCGTCCGAGTTCGTCAATGTTGGTTTGTGTGGCGTCGGGGATTTCAACGATGCGTCCGGCGTAGGCGACGAAAATGCGATCACTGTACGTCACCAACTCATCAAGGTCTGGCGACGAAAAGAGAATTGCTGTTCCGTGCGCCCGCCGTTCTAACAATTGCTGCCATATCCAGCGGGCAGAATCCACGTCTAAGCCGCGTGTAGGTTGTTCGAGCGCCATCAGCACGGGGTTGTCGGGCATCAGCGCCATGAGCAAACGCTGCTGATTGCCGCCCGACAGCGTTTCAATGGGGCTGTCGGGACGCCCGCGCACATTGTACTGCTTGATCTTGTGATCAGTGACCAGCGTTGCCCGCGCCCAATCGACCAGCGTCTTATTTTCAGTCGTCAGCGCGATATGTTCCGTCAGCGTGAGTCCGGCGATCAAGCCTTCTTCAAGGCGACCCGCCGCGCCAAATGCGACATTCCCTGCGAGGAAATCACGATACGATTTTCCGGTCATATCCGAACTATTGACCGTAATTTGTCCCCGCGTGGCTTTGATCAAGCCGACGCACGCCCGCAAAATCAGGTCTTGTCCGCTTTCCTCTAAGCCCGCCAAGCCGATCACTTCGCATGAGCGAATCTTCATGCTGAAATTCTCAACGGTGACGCGCTTGCCTTTCAAGGTCACGTTATCAAGGTTGATAGCGATCTTCGGGTTGATCAAACATTCGTGCGCGTGCGGCGCAAGTTCTTGCCCGAACATCAAGCGCACAAGTTCATCGGTGGTGGCGGGCATTTGCAGTTTGCCAACCAATTGCCCGCCGCGCAGCACGACCACGCTGTCACACAGCGCAATCACATCTTCTAATTTGTGCGATACCAGCAAAATGCTCATGTGATCGTGCATCGCCAGTTCGCGCAGCGCCTTGAACAAAACTAATTTTTGCTCGGCAGAAATCCCCGTCGTCGGCTCGTCTAGAATCAGCGTTCGCACGCCCATCGACAGCAGACGCACAATCTCTAACTGCTGGCGCTGACCGATGCTCAAGTGAGCAATCGGCTGGTCAGAGTCGAGTTCAAACCCCAATCGTGCAGAAATCGACTTCAGCCGTTCACGCCATTTGCGCGGGGAAAATAGAAAGCCTGTATTTTGTCCATAAACGAAATTTTCTAGTACGGTGAACGCTGGAATATCGAGCGGGTCTTGTTGCAGCATCCCGATTCCGGCGCTGATTGCTCCCTGTGGGGTGCGATAGCTTCCAGCAGACTTACCATCCAGCCAGATTTCGCCGCTGTCGGCGGGTTGGTAGCCGGAAAGGATTTTCATCAGAGTCGATTTGCCCGCGCCATTTTCGCCCAACACGGCGACGATGTGTCCGGCGCTCACCTTCAAGCTGATGTCATTGTTCGCATGTACCGCGCCGAAGCGTTTGTGAATGTGCTTGAGTTCAATATCCATGTGGGGAGCTTTCCAAAAATAAGAGGGCTAAGGTAAAAGGACTGAGGATTGAGTAAATGCAACCCATTTCAGCAAGGCGGGACTTGTCCCGCCTACATGAGTTTCTTGAAACGGTCTCTACTCAGTCCTCGAACCTCAGTCCTCAGTCCTTCTTTTACCTGTATTTACTCGCTTGCGCCGACCATGCCTTCTAGGATTTGCGGCAGATACCACACATCCAGAATGTCAACCAACTGACCCGCCGCCGCCAGTTCTGTCCCGTCTTGCAGGTTCAGAGGACCGCTCCACAGGGCGAAACTGTCCGGGGTGAACGGGTTGGTGGCGTAGTCTGCTAGGTCAGTGATGAATTCGTCCATTTGAGCAGCTTGTTCTTCGCTTAAAGCTGCACCGTTGACGAAACCAATCGCAGATGTTTCAGGGTTGTTGATGTCTGACCAATCGGGTCCGATCCAGTCCCAACTGGGTTCCCACGTTCCATCCATCACGCTCTGGATGACTGCCGTATATTCGGGACCCCAATGGAAGTACGGCACACCTAAGCAAACTTCTGTCGCTTCGGCGCACGCGCCCACAAAGTCATACGGCACGGCGAACACGTTTTCGCCCTGTCCCGCACGTTGACCCGCCACGACAATGGCTTCGGTGGTGTCAATGCCAGACAGCACAACATCTGCGCCGCTGTCGAAGAACGTGTTTGTTTCTTCGGTGGGGTCAAGCGTCACACCGGGGATGTTGAACCAGAAACCGATCCACGTCACCGTAAACGTCAAATCATCGGGGTTGCCGCCTTGAAAGTGTTCGTAGCAGTAACGCGCACCGAGGTACGCCGACGATGCCAGACGGCGTGTTTCGCCATTGATGAGCGGCCCAAGATAGCCAATGCTGCCTGTTTGTGTGGCGATACCCGCCGCGCAGCCCGCCATCAATTTACCCCATTCCATTTGACCCATCAGGTTGCCCACGTTCGGCGGCGCTTCGCCCGTCAGGTAGTTATCACCAGAAATGTTGATGAAAGGAACGTCGGGGAATTGTTCTGCAACGGCGTCTGTATCTTCTTCAAAAGCGTCAGACGTGGTGAAAATGATCTGTGCGCCTTGATCGACCAATTCAGTCACCACATCGAGCAGGGTGGTTTCCGGCGAATCAGCCGGATTAAGGCTTTCAAAGACCACCATACGCGAACCGGGGATCATTTCTTCGACATAGAGACCAGCTTCATAATGTGCCTGGCTCCACCCATGATCATTTTCAGGTCCCACCAACACCAAACCAAAGACAAATTCGTCTTGTGCCAGCGCGGGGGCAACGGTGAGCGCCATCAACGCAATTGCCACAATGACAAAAAGCAAACCTTTTCTCTGCATCCCAAAAGCCTCCATGTGTTAAAAACCTCTCCACAAGTTTAGCGGACGATCTCATGTCGGCAAGTGCGACATGTACTAATTTCCCTATGGTCTTTTCTTTAATAATCGCCTAAATCAAGTTTGTTTTTCATGAATTGTGTTATTCTTTATTCAGCAGGTTTATCCGCTTATAGGATAGAGCATGTCTGAGATTAGCCTAAGAGAGTATCTAGCCAAGCTGGACAGCCTCTTAAACGCCAATTCCGCCGACGAAGTGATCCATCACTGTCGTCATATCCTGCAATATTTCCCCAAGAACGTCGCCGCCTATCGCTTTTTAGGACGGGCGCTCGTTGAAAATGGGCGCTGGGATGAAGCGAGTGCGGCGCTTCAACGGGTGTTGAGCGTAATTCCTGATGATTTTACCGCGCATGTTGGCTTGAGCGAGGCGCTAGAACGCTCCAATCAGCCCGACGATGCGATCTGGCATCTTGAACGCGCCTTCGAGCAGCGTACTGCCGATGTCACCATTTTGGAACAGTTGCGCGGACTCTACCGCCGTTATCGCGGCGTGGATAACGCAAGGATTCCGCTGACCGCTGCTGCTGTTGCCCGCCAATCTTTGAAAAGTCGAAACTATGCTCAGGCAGCCGATACGCTGCGCGGCGCATTGAGCCGTTCGCCGCAGCGTGTCGATTTACGTCTGCTGTTGGCGGAAATCCTCTGGGAAAACGATTTGCGTCTGGAATCGGCTGAACTGGCGATGGATGTGCTGGAAAAGCTGCCCGACTGTTTGAGCGCGAATCGCATCATGACGGGCTTATGGCTTTCTGAAGGTCGCCCGACGGATGCACAGCGATACATCAACCGTCTCGAATCCATTGATCCTTATTTCGCGGTTGAACTCGTCAGCAAAGAACCTGTTGACGACAATGCTTTCCGCCTCGATGAATTGGATTATCGCCGTTCGGCACAAAGCGAAGTCGCAGCAGCCCGCCCCGATTGGCTGCAAGACATTAACGTGACCAGCGCCCCGACTCCCACTTATAATGAAAAAGACATCCCCGCTGATGATCAATGGCAAGACTGGGTGAGCGCCATGCTTGAAGGCACGCCCAAGCCCGCCGAAAAACCGACAGACAGCGGTGATGATTGGCTGAATAGTCAAGATTCTCTGCTCGATTCTGGGACGTTGAACACCTTTGAAGTCAAGAATACGGGCGAACTAGAAGAAATCGACGAACTGTTCAAAACCGACTCTTTGCGTAAGCCTGTCACCAGCAGCTTAAACGCCGAAGACCCGATGGCATGGCTGCGCGATGCGGGAATCGAACTGGACGAGGAAGAACCTTCGCTAGAGGGTTTTGACGATGATGAGTTCAGAATACCGGAAGTTGATACAAACCCCGTCGCGTGGATGAACAATTACGCTGACGATTTGTTTGCTGAACCTGAAATAGAAGCCGAAGAAAAATCGCCTATCGAGGAGGATAATCTGCCTGATTGGATGACCTCGATGGAATTAGAAGAAGAAGCGGCTACTGCTCCACCTGAACCACAGTGGCAGCTAGACATGGATGAGAGCGAACCGCCACCCGCCGCCGAACTTGAATCGCCGTCCGATACGCTCCCTGATAAGCCAACGGGAAGTATCGTGCCGGGACCGAAACGCGGGCTGACGGCTATGCTCGGCGAGGCTAAATTCGACTGGAATGATGTCGCAAAAGAATCTCAGGTTGATGATGACTGGTTGGCGCAGTTTGATGATAAGAAGCAGTCGGCAGCCGTAACCACGACCACTCCTGAATGGCTTACCGCGTTAGATCCAACAGATGACTTTGCTTTGCCCGATACGGGCGCGCTGAAATGGGGGGAACAAGTGCCACAAAGCGGCGATATGCCCGACAACAAAGATACAAATGATGAATTTTCGTGGATGAGCGATTTTGACGAAATCGTCCCGCCAACCAATGAACCCCCGATCACAAATTCGGAAGTTCCCGGTTGGTTGTCCGAACTTGAACCCTCAAATAATGATCAGCCTGATGAATCGAAGTCAGAACCGTCCGACGACGATGATCTTCCCTGGATGTCGTCCGACGAGTCAGAAGATGACGATGATGCTTTGTTTGACGATGTGCCAGACTGGTTGTCAGCGGCAGAACCAGACTCGATGCAGTTATCGGCGGCGTCAAACGATGATGACGATGGCTCTGATCTCGACTGGATGACCGCGCTTGACGAAGACGAATCTGCTGCGCCCGTCGCGCCGCCCGCCGATGATGAATTCGCGTGGATGAGCGCCATTGAAGAAGCACCCGCCGCAGCCGCTGTTCCCGATTGGTTGAGCGAACTTGCCCCTGCGCCAACGCCAACCCCCGCCGCCGAACCCGTCACGAGTGACGATGAATTTGCGTGGTTAAGCGAAGCTGGTCTTGAGGATGAAGCGCCGGAAACGGAAGCCGTCCCCGAATTGGAAAGCGCCCCCGATTGGTTGAGCGAACTTGCGCCCGCCGCCGTCGAACCCGTGATGGCAAGCGAAACAAGCGACGATGAATTTGCGTGGTTAAGCGAAGCTGACCTTGAGGACGAAGCACCGGAAACGGAAGCCGTCCCCGAATTGGAGAGCGCCCCCGATTGGTTGAGCGAACTCGCCCCGACGCCCGCCGCCGAACCTGTTATGGCAAGCGAAACGAGCGACGATGAGTTTGCGTGGTTAAACGAAGCTGCTCTTGAGGACGAAGCACCGGAAACGGAAGCCGTCCCCGAATTGGAAAGCGCCCCCGCATGGTTGAGCGAACTTGCGCCGACGCCCGCCGCCGAACCTGTGATGCTAGGCGACAGCAGCGACGATGAATTGAGTTGGTTAAGCGAAACTGAACTTGAGGACGAAGTGCCGGAAATGGAAGTTGTTGCCGAATTAGACGATGCCCCCGCATGGTTGAGCGAACTTGAACCCACCAGTGAGAGTGGCTCTAATACCTACAATATGCCGCTCAGTGCAACAGACGCCATGTCTAGCCCGCTCTCCAGCGCGGACGCCGAGATTGATTGGGTCAGCGCGTTAGAGCCAGAGACGTTGGATGAAGAACCTGTTCAGGCAGAAGAACTCGCATGGATGCTCGATGCAGACGACGAACTTGAGCCGCTTCCCGATGCGCCAGAAACGGCGGACATCATGGAGCAAATCGTCGCCGCCGATGAAGTCTCGTCCTATGATGAACCGTTGGCAATGCCATCCGATGACCTGATGGACATTGTGGATGAAGAATACGAAATCGTCCCTAGCGAAGCCGTTGAGCTTGATGTTATAACTGAGTTAGAGTCGGGGGATAACACTCCCGATTGGCTCAATGCGATGGTTCCCGGTCTGGATGTGGATTACGCTTCCCCCGAAGAACAAGTCGAAGAAGCACACGAAGTTGAAGAAGCATCGCCACGCGAATTTGCGTGGTTGAACAAAGTTGTAGACGAAGAAACAGCGGAAGTGGCGTCTGTGCGGTTTATTTTCTCGAAACCGCCAGCCTGGTTAGAACGGCTTAACCCCCCGGCACAGTCCGCCGCGCCGCAGCCGGATGAGGATTTCCCTGATTGGGTCTCCGACGATGACGCTGATTTACCGGAATGGTTGCGTTAAAGAGGTGTTTGTATGACCGACAATATGCCAGATTTCGATAACATGTCTCCTGAGGAGATTAATAATTGGCTGGAGTCTCTGGCGAAGC
>JBBQRJ010000086.1:0-13435 GCA_038214955.1 Aggregatilineales bacterium
TTGACTTCTTTGATTGGCTTGCTTGCGACCTTCAACTTGCCCCACGTCTATCCAAACGCCGTAAAGTCCCGCTCACTTTTCAACTTTGGTATGCCTTGGAGGACTCCTTTGTTGACGCTTAACTTGGTGCATATGGGACGCGCAACGGCGCGTCCATCCTTTCGAGATTAGACAATCCCGCCGTCTAAAAGCTAATCGCTATCTAGCTCATTTTGAATCGCATCATACGCGGCGTTGATTTTCTGCATCAGCGCATGGGCGGCGGGGTCGTCGTTGACATCGGGGTGATACAGCCGCGCTAAGTTGCGATATGCCCGCTTGATCACCTCTCGCGTTGCGTCAAGTGCCACACCCAACGCTTGATAATGCGCGGCAAGGGCGGTCACGCGGGGGTCAGTGGGCGGCGCTTTGCTGTCCAATTCAAACGTCGCCATGCGCCATGTCCCGCTGACTCCTACAAAATGTGCATCGACCCAATTCCCCACTAAATGCCGTGCATCAATCGTGCCGCCGTAGCGGATGGAGCGTTCGAGTCCATAGCCGTCAAAATACACCGGGAATATAAAACACTCCGCGCCATAGGCATCAAACGCATAGATCACATCATCGTTAAGCGCCATCAGCGCCGCCATGAACACTTCGGGGCGATAGCGGATTCCTTGCGAGGGCAGCAGCATGTCACACCACAGGATGAACAGCGTATGGATGTCTTCACGGGTGTTCGCGTCAAGGATTCCACGCATTTCGTAGAGTTGAAGCAGATTCTCGATGAGGTACAGACGGATTTGATCGCCGGAAGGGGTAATGAGTTGCACAATATCACCGCCGTCATCAACGATGGTGTGCCGCGCCCATAGCAGTTCGCGTACAAGATAGGCGCTGATGCGATGCGTATCAAAGCGCATAAAGGTTCACGGTTGATAGTTCACAGCTCACCTTAAGCAGATCGTTATTTCTGACCCCACCCCCGACCCCTCCCCGAATTCGAGGAGGGGAGCAAACAGGAGTCTGATTGCTCCCTCCCCTGAATTCGGGGGAGGGCGGCGAGCGTAGCGAGCGGGGTGGGGGTCAAACTGACACCCTACGAAAAACATATCGTTCCCCCTCTCCATTTTCAGAGAGGGGATTTAGGAGTGAGGCTATTCAGGCGTTGCGCCTGTTTCGTCGTCGTCGCGCTTGACGGTGGTACGCACGCGCCGTGATACCACGATCACACCGACCAAGCCGATGACCGCCAACGCCAGCACGCCAATTCCATCGCGTCCGCCGCTGGCAATTTCATCAAACAAACCGGTGTCGGGCAGCGCCGTTGGGACGAGCGTCGGGAATGCCGCCGTTGCCAGCGGAGAGAACGCCGTCGCTGTTGGTGATCCGCCTAATATCTGGGCGGCTTGCGCGGTTGCCGTGAGGAACGCGCCCGCAATCGCCGTCGCCGTTTGGTTGACCGCTTGCAAGGGGTCAGCGGTGGGCGTGGCGAGGGTCGGAGTCGCATCAAGCGTTCCGAGCAAACGATTGATCAAGGCTTGCCGGGTCGCCAGTGACGATTGAGTCGCAAATGCGGCTTGAGTCGCAAATAACGGCGGTGTCAGTAACGCTTCTTGAGTCGCTTGCATGACGAGAGTCAGCAGGGGGTTTAGCGCCGGATCAATCGTGGGGGCAAGTCCCGCACCTGCTGCAAGTGTGGCTTGATTCACAGCCGAACCGAACGCCGCTTGTGTTTCGACGCCGCTTTGCGTTGCCGTTTGCGCGTTTATGCTCACATCTGTGCCTTGCGCCGTTTGTGTGGCGAGTGCCGTTTGTGTGAACTGTGCGCCCCTAGTCGCAAACTGGAACATCGATTCGAATGCTACCTGCGTTGCCAGCGCACGCGGAGTCGCAGCATCCACGCCCGATGCCACCAGCGTATTCAACTGCGCCTGTGATGCCGCGCCCGACAACGTTCCCTGTGCCACCAGCGTTTGATAGGCGGCGAACGTCGGTTCGTGCGTCGCTGTCGCTTGCGCCAAGCGTGAACCGTTGGGCGAGAACATCACTTTGGCGTTAAACGGTGCGGTCAAAATGGCGTGTAAGCGCCCTTCAACCGATGTGCCGCCGCCCGCCTGAGCGGTTTCCGTTGCGTTAGCGATCTGTGTGGCAATGGCTTGCCGCGTGCTGAAATTGACTTCCGTCGCAAAATTCGACTGACCTGCCAGCGCCGTTTGCGTCGCCTGACCAATGGGTATCAATGCGGAAAGCTGAGTCGCAATGAAGGGGTCATTTACGGCGGCGGTTTGCAGCGCACGGTCTACGACGCCAATGGCTTCCAGTACCGCGTCAATTTGAGCATCCAGCGCCGACTGCGTGGCGTTCAAAGCCTGTGACAGCGCCGCTTCGGATTCCGCATCTAAGCCCGCGCCGCCAAACTGTGTCGCAATAGCAACCTGAGTCGAGTAGAAGCTCTGGTTGAACGCGCCCTGTGCCGTCGCAAAGGCGAGCTGTGTGGAGAACGCCTCTAACACGTTCAATTCAATCGAGTTTTCGACGGGTGGAGCGACAACCGTGTCTGTTGGTGGCGCTTCGGTGGGTAGTGCGGCGGCTGTCCCAGCGAGAATCGCCGCGAGAGTCCCTGAAACAATCGTCTCATCAACTGTCGGTGTCGGCGTAATCGTCGGGCGCAGTACGGTAGGTGATGGTGTAAAGGTTGGAGTTGGCGTCTCTGTCCACGCGGCGGCAGTTTGCGTCATCGCAATATCTTCCGCGCTTTGGGTGGATGTTTGCGCCCCGAAAGCGATCACCGTCATGTTGTATTCGACAATCGAAGTCGAGGTCAAATCGATTTCCGTTGGACCTTGCGGACGGGTGGCGATGAACAAGACCGCGCCTAACCCAATGACCAGGACAAGAATCAGCAGCACCGCCACGATTAAGAACGTGCGGTTGCCTCCCCGGTCTTCATCAGCCTCATCGATAAGCGGCATGTCATCATCGACATCATCCCCTATCGTCGTGGGCTGATCCTGATCGAAGTCAAAGCTGACATCATCGTCGCTATCATTATTGAAAAAATCGTCACTATCGAAATCATCAAATTCATTGTCGCGGTTGCTCATGTTCCCCCTTCCCGCTCTGGCGGCGGCATTGCGTTAAGTATTAACCCAAATAGTCGATATTCGCCAGTGGTACAATGACTTTCTCACCAGCAACCAGTTCGACTTGAACGCACATGACACGCAGTCCATTGTCCAACAGGACAGGGGTTTTTGGCAAATCTACCACCCGACCTACTGCTCCCGACCCCAAACGGACGGGATCGCCCCGTCGTAGGGGCTGAGTCGTGTTAGGCGCGGGTGGGCGATTAGTCCCAGTCAGCGGCACATTGATCACCACTTCAGGCAAACGAGGTTCGAGCGGCGCGGGTAAAACCGCGTCCAATGTCCCCTGTCTGCCCCTCATGTCTTCCAAAAACGTGATATGCGACGCACTCATACGCATATTTCCAAACCCTTCGGTGAGCAAGACCGCGCCCGGCGCTTTCATCGCATCATCGATCAGGCTGACATCCATACTCGGCGCGATCAAGCCGATAAAGCCTTGATCCTCCATGACTTGCAGCGTCACTTTTTTGATCTGCCGCTTGGTCACGAGAATTGCGCCGCGCAGTTCAATATCCATCGCATCGCGGAAAATATTCTCGACGCCTTCATCCGGTTCGATGCGTACCGTCCCCACCGTGCGGCGGTTGTTGCCCCACATGCCTTGCAGCACCGCGCCGTAGGCTTCAATCGTGATGCCGCGCCCCTGCTCAACCTCGATCACCATACCGTTCAAGCCCGCTTCGACTTCAACGGTTTCAGCAGTTTCCTGCAAGATGATGCGCCCTTCGCCTACGTAGATCAGCGAACCCGTGATCGGAGAGATCAAGCGTTTGCCACGCGGACGGACAGCAATCGTTTGCCCTTCTTCGATCTTGTCGCCGGGATGCACTTCCATCAAGGCATCCAGATCACTCGCCTTACGCAGTTTCAAGAAGCGAACGGCATCAATCACCACATACGGTGACGGGGCTGTCGTGTGGGCGATCACATCATTTAACCCTACGCGAGTCATCGGGTTCACATCAATTCGCCCGCCCGTATCGGGCAGCGTGCGCTCACGGCGAATCAAGGTGCTGGTCAACAAATGACGATGATTAGGAAAATAGATTTCGTAAGTCATCGATGTCTTCGCCCTTCGTTTCCGGTGGTGGCGGTTCTTCCGCAGCTTGACCACGCCGTCCACGTCTCTTGGGCGGTGCTTCGGCTGCGGGGTCTCCCGTCACGCTGAGAATCGGTTCTTCGACTGCGGCTTCTTCTGCCTTCTTGCGCCGCCCACGACGCGGCTTTTGGGCAGCAGGTTCTTCGACCTTCGGCGTTTCAGGCAGCGCCCCGCTCAACCATTCATCAGGGATCGCGTGCTTGACGCCTGTCGCCTGTTCGTACCATGCGGGCAGTTGACCCGCCAACCCGCGCACTGACCGTTCCAACGGGAGCGCCCGCCCGCGTGCATCAATGATGATGCCCGCCGTGCCGCCGATCACGTCAATTTTCAGCCGCCGCTTTCCGTTGATGCTCACGCCGCCCGACGCGCTCACCTGGATGTTGGCGGCAACGCCTAACGGCAGCGGAATGCTAACAATCGTCCCGCCCATGATGTTATGGGTGGTCACTTCGCCGCGTTCATCGGTGACGCGCACGCGGCACGCCGCACGACCTTTGCGCGGTATGCCGCTTAAACTGACTGCCATGCCTAAATCTTCTAAGCTGCGTCCGTCTAACACTTGCACAACCGCTTCGGGAATGATGTAAGCCAACGCGCCCAATGCCGGAATCAGCCCGTGCGGGTCAGCTTGCAGCCGGATCACGCCGGCGGGTTGGAAAGCATCCAGCAGCAGCATAGCGGTCAACATGGGCTGACCCGTCCCCGTGAGCGCCGCCCCCGCCCCGATGATGCGCTCAAAGTAGGGCATGGGCGTATTCAGGTTATCCAACGCGGTATCGGGCGTCCATGTTGGGCGCGAGTCACGCAGCAGCGTTCGCATCGATGCCCGCAATAGCGCGTGTTCAAAATACACGTCGCGCACGGTTTCCGGTATCGTAGCGGGTCGCAGTGACTTATTGAGCGTGTAAGCCGTAATTTCGTCGTCTGTTGCTTGAAAGGGAAGCCATTCACGGATTGCGCTGATCGGGACGGCGTTCAAAATGACGTTGGCGCTGTGTCCTAAGCCGATGTCTGTGCGAATGCTGGTGGCGGTGTAGCGTTTGACCGATGCCGACATGGTGCTGACCGCGCTGCCAATATCAACGGCGAGAATGCCGCCGCGCACCGATCTCCCCAGATAATCCACGATGGTTTGATAACTCTGTGCGCTTGGCACAACGCCAATGGCGCTCATTTCCGCGATCACATCAAAGCCAAGACCGCGCTTTTCCGTAAAAGCATTATAGGCTTGCGCGAGTGACTTTTGCGCCGATTCGAGCGATTCGCGCTCAGGAGTCGGACGCACATTATCCGCAATAAAAATTCCTGTCAGCTTATCAAACAACTCGTGTATTTGGGGAATAATAGCACTATTACCCGCATACAATACGCTTGGCTTCACCCCTTTGGGCATCAACCGCAATGCCATCCGTGCCATTTGTGCCAGTTCAAGGACAGGTTCTTCCGCGCCGCCTTCCGTCCCACCGGTGATAAAAATCAGGTCGGGGCGTGCTAAGGTGATCGCGTTCAGTTGATCTTCCAGTGTGCGATTTTCGCCTAAGCTAATCGTCTCCAGAATATCAACATACGTGCCGCTGGCGGCGCGTTTGCCGCTGGCGATGCTTATCTCTCCAAACAACCCCATGAGGATCGTTCGCAAAGGTCTACCAATGGTGGCTGTTGCCAGAAAAAGATCGACGCCTGTACGATCCGACTGTTCGGGCGAAATAACGCGCCCTTCATTCGAGATCAAGCGCCGCCCGGTGTTCACGCTCAACTGAGTCAATACGCGGACAAAGCCTACCCCCACGTCACCGTGAGGAAACCCTGCCGTTGTCTTTTCTTGCGCCTGTGCAACCAGTGTATACACGCCATCGACCAGATCGATCAAAATAGAGCGTGTATTCACGTTGCCAAAGTCAACCGCTAGAATGGATGTTGAACGGCTGATGGACATATTTCACCCCCCGCCGACTTGCCTGATAAGAAATGCGATGCGTTCACTGAAAACGACTAGTCCGGTCAAGATTGCGCCGCCGTAGAGCGCCCCTAATGTCACTGCGATGAACCCTTGACCTACCGCGCCCACCGTTCGCACCACCAACCCACGCTGAATTTCCCCACCCGGAGCGCGTCGGGCGAGATATTGGAAATAGATCAGCGTGGAGATAACGCCAATCACGAGAATAAATCCGTTGAGGGCGTCTAACCCCGGCGCGGAAGCAGTCGTACTTGTCAATGGGATCAGCGTGCCGCTGATCGTGCCAACCAGCGCAACGGCTGTCCCCACGCCGATGATCACTGCGAGGACGAGCGTCCCAAGTTGGCTAAACCGCTTGGTCATGCGTAAGAGCAGAAACGCCCCGAAGATCAACGGAATAACACCTAAAATCAAGTTCCCCGTGTCCCCTGTGTTGATTGCCGCGTTGAACCAGGGCAGTAACACACTTTCGAGGGTGACAATGGTGACAAACCCCGCTGCCAGCCCTACAAACGCATAAATTGCTATGCGGTAAAGCAGGTTATCACCGAGCAGATAGCTGAATACCATCAAGGTGAGGACAAAGCCAAGCCATATCCCAATTTGATTCATGTTTAGCCGCTTCGTCTCCTGCGAAAAATTGCCCGTACCAGATTGATCAACGTACCGAACCCGATTAATGTCGCAGCCGCCACTGTGCCGAGCGTTTGAGCGTACCAACGCCCATCCCGTGAATCGAGCGTGGGCGGCGGCGCAATTTCGGGCGCGGCTTCTGCGGTGACTTCAATTGTAGTTTCAATTGTGTTTTCAAGCGTCGGCAACTCAGTCGGGCTTATGGTGCGCGTCGTGCGCGGCGTTGATGTAGCGCGGCGCGTGGGCGTATCTTCTTGCTGCACGGGTTTCGCCACGAGATCGCGCTTCTGTGAGGACTGCGGCTGTTCAAGCCGCAGCAGCGGCTCAGAAATCCAACCCTCACGACCATCACTCAGGCGCACGTTAACCCAGTCTCCCGCGTCATTATAGCCAAGCACAGCAACTCGTGTACCGGAAGGCAAATTATCCACAATCGAGAAATCTGTGCCGGGTCCGCCGCGTAACCTGACGGTTGCAGATGATCCCGATACGATAGCGAACACCTCATTCGACTCGGACGGTACTTCTGTCGGTGTTTCCTCGCCGGGAGTCGCGTTCGGGTCAACAGGGGTTTCGCCGCCGGGAGTCGCGTTCGGGTCAACGAGCGTTCCGTCAACAGGAGTCGCATCAACGGGTGCGACCTGTTCCGGTGGGGGTTCGGGCGTCGGCTGAATCAGCGTCGGTTCGGGCGTGGGCAGCGCCGGGATCACATTACGCGGGACGGCATTCACCGAGTCGATCATGGCGCTGTAGGTGTAAGCGTCGCCATAACCGACCAGCAAGCCCGCGATAGGCGATCCGATAGTGAAGGGCGAGTCGGCATAGGGTTCGGTGAGCGGCGCGGCGCTGTACGACACTGCCGCGATCAGCGGTGAGCCTGCCAGCGGCGCGATCTGTTCGGCGTAGGCGCGAACATCTTCTGGACGTTCAGCGATCAGGGTGATCAGCGCGAAATCATCCAGCGAATCGACGTTCAGACCGTTCGCCTGTCCCTCAATATCGGTCAAAATGAGCAGCGCCGTGTTTTCACTGAAGGCGCGTAAACCTAACACGCTCCCCGGTAGATAGCGTACAACGAACGTATCAAGGTTAGGCGTCAGCGGTTCTGTCGCGTTCATACGGGCGAGAAAATCAGCATCCTCATTGAGGGTTCGCAGTAGATTGTTGGTACGCAATAACGCAACCGGGTTGCCGCTGATGATCACCGGACGCCCGCCGCGCAAAAGCACATGACGGATCAACGTATCGGTCATCAAATCGAGTTCGGCGGCAGTAGTTGCGCCATATTCCACGCCGATCAAAACGAGTTCGCCGGGACGCAGAGCATCGACACGATCAAACGCTGCCGCTTGTCGACTCCCCGCCACGAAAGCGTTGGGCGGCAGTTCCCCGATCCGCAAACTAGAGACAAAGAACGGCGCGATCACCGCAACCAGCATCACCACCGCAACGAACCAGCGTTCCACCGGCAATGTGCGCTTGCGAACAGGTTTTACATCCAACACCACCGGAATTTCGGCGTCCCGTCTTTCATGGACAATGCTGTCGTCATCGCTCGAGAGATCAGGCGCGTAGGCTGAATCCCACGTTTCGCTAATGGCGCTGAGTTTTTGCGGCTTAATATCAAGCGCCAGCATCGACTTCAGCAAATCGACCCGCTTTGTCTGTTCCGGCGAAAGCGTGAGCGCCGTCACCGCCGCGTATTCATCCGTGCGGATAGGCGCGGGTGTCAACGTAGAGCCAACACCCGGTAACACATTCGCCAGCGAATCATCGAGCAGGGCTTCTTTTTCAGCGGGCAGTTGATCGGCACGCTGGCGCAGTCGCTTCAAACGATCTGTCAGTTGTTCCGGCTGTTTGGCGTCCTCCATCTGACGCGCCATTGATGAAGCGGAAACCGACCCAACCGATGCCGCGTCAAGCCAATCCATTCCAGTGCCGGGGGCAAGGTTTGCAAGTTCCGGGTTGGGGGCATCGGGTTCGTCGCTCATCAACTGTTGGCTAAACAACTGTTCGAGTTCGTCATCGGTGGGGGCAACCATCGTTTGACTGGACTTCTGAACGTTGGGGTCATCGTCCAATGACAGCAAATAGCTGTCAATGTCGCCCACCTCGATAGGCAGCGGTTTGGCGTCCTCGACTTGTAGGAAGTCAAACCCGGCATCGTCTTGCATAGCGGAAACCGCATCGAACGACGCGAATAGTTTTTCGGCGTCATATTCGGGGGCGGGTTCGGGTTCAAACATCGACAGGTCATCGTCGGACTGCTCATCATCGTCACCGAACAGGCTGTCGAAGTCTGGCACTTCCTCCGCAGGTTGATCCCACGACGATTTAGCGGGCTGCTGCATCATCTGGTCGATGGTTTCCGCATCGTCCAGCATCCACGACTCGTCGTTCCCTACGCTGCCGCCTTCCTCAAGCTGATCGAACATGGCGAACAGATCGCCCGTTCCGGGGAGAGCGTCCGCAGTCGTCGGCTGTTCTTCTAGCTCGTCTTGCTGTTCCCACTCCAGCACATAATTCTCATCGTCGGCTGTGGTGAGTGACTCGTTTTGCGGCAGCTCAAATGTGGGTTCTTGCTCTGCATCTTCCTCAGTGATTTCGCCCCAACCGAAGTCAAGAAACTCGCCTACGCCAGATTCTTCGCTCGTGGGGATGGTCTGGAAGAACGTCGGCAGTTCTTCTTCCTCGAATGACGGTAGCTCAAATTCGTCAAAATCAGAAGATTCAAACGCGGGTTCGACGCTGGCAGCGGGTTCAAACGTTGGTAGTTCTTCTGCTTCCTCAAACATCGAGGCGTCTACCGGCTCAAATTCGTTGGGTTCGGCGGTGAACAGGTCGTCCGGTTGATCGATCAAGTTGGCGTCTGAATTGGTTTCGAGCAGCTTGAAGAAATCGTCGTCGTCCTCTTTCGGTTCGCTTGCTGCCACCTGTGCGGCAGCAGGAACAACGGCGGGCTGCGGTTCAACATCGGAGAGCAATTCATCGGTCAGCCAACCCGCGTAAAGCTCATCTTCGGGGATGTCCAGTTCATCTGGCGGGATCACCAACGACGATACCGGTTCGGGTTTCGGGTCGTTCGCGCCGCGCAGAATATCGGTAAAGCTCAACTCTTTTTCTACGGGCGCGGGTGATTCATTGCTCGGCGCTAGGTCTAAGCCGCGCAAAAATTCACTCATATCAACTTCATGCACGCCGGTTTCCTCAAGCGGAGGTCGTTTCGAGAGGGAGACTGCCCAATCTTCCTCTTGAGGTTCTTCTATCGCGTCGTCCACCTTAAAATCGCGCAGCATATCGGTGAAACTCATCGGGGCGTCTGCCGCTTCCGCGACGGGTTCGTTTTCCCATTCCATATTCAACTCAGACGCGCTAGGTTCGGGAATATCGTCCCATTCCGTACTGAGTTCAATTTCTGTTTCTATTTCCGGTTCGGGTTCTGGCTGCGGTTCTTCTTGCGGCTCGTTGGTGTTCATACCGCGAAGCATTCCGCTTAAGCGAGGGCGCGGCGGTGGGTTGGCAGGGGTCCTGAAGAATGCGCCTTCGATAGGATCATCTTCTTCTACCGTGTCAGGGGGAGCATCTTCAACTGCCGACAACCAGTCGTGTTGGGGTTCTTGCGGCTCAAGTTCTGCTTCCGGTTCAATTTCATCGCTCCACGTAAATTCGTCGGCGCGTCCGCTGGTTTGCGTCTGTTTGACTTCTTCCCAGGGTTCATTGTCGGCAGAGGCAAAATCGAGCATTTCTGCGGGTTCGGGTTTATTGGTCGCAGAAGTGATGATCCCTTCGAGATCACTGAGCCAACTGAGCGTATTGTCATCCACAGGCGGGCGGTTGATCTGCGTGGGCGATGCAATATCTTCTTCAAGCGTTGGAAGTAACCCTGTTTTCGGCGCGTTCAAGAACCAACTGAGATCAGGGTCATCGACATCGACAGAGGCGGTTTCCTCGCGGTTTTTCGCTACTGCCGAGAAAAAGTCGTCATTCAGTTCAATGTCAGGCAGTTCGTCATCAATTTCTGGTTCGTCAGGTTCCATCACTGGCACCGTATTTTCGACTGAACGCAGAAACTGCCCCATATCCGGTATATCGTCATCGTCGGGGGTTTCCAGTTCGGGTTCGGTGAACTGCGTGAAGAAGTCTTCGTCACCCGACAGCACACCCGTTTTACCGGGGTCAGATTGTGCGGTGAAATGCGTGTAAAACTCATCGTCGTCGGAGAGGATGCCTGTTTCACCAGAATCCACAGGCGGCGGCTGTTTCTGCGCTTTGATCTGTGCGTAAAACTGGTCGTCGTCATCGGGCAAACTGCTCACAGGGTCGGGGGGGGGTGTCGCCCCAAACTGAGCAAAAAAATCGTCTTCTGGCGCGGGGGTAGGTTCGCTAGGTGCTGCGTTGGCGAACCAATCAATGACGGGTTCTTCTTCTTCTGGCACAAACTCGCTGCCCATGCTGTTAAAAAACGACGTAACATCATCATCGTTCTGTAGTGGGGGGGCAGACGGCTTTTCGGGCTGCACCATATCGCGCATCCACGGGGCAACTTCACCGGGGACGGGGGTTTCGGGTGGCGCGATTTCCTGTGCATCCTTGAACCACTCTGGAACGTCGCGTTCGTCCAGTTCTTCTAAGCCTAAGAACCAGTCGGGAAGCTGACCTGTATGACCGGGAGTGCCAAGCCCCCCCGTTTGCGGGAGGTTGTCCGAAAGCAGATCGGGAATTTCCTCGTCAATACTTTTCGGACGGCGATCCTCGGCTTGCTGCTCAATCCATTGATCGTAACTGATGTCGCTGTCAACGTGATCGACCAGCTTGTCACCTCCCGAAAGATAATCTTCAGAGAGTTCTGCCCCACCGATAAACGAGGTTTTCGGTTTGGGCGGCGGATCGTTCGCTAACCAGGGCGGTAGATCGCCCGCAGCGGCAGCAGGTTCGTTCGCTTTCGGCGGCGGCGGATCAATGGGTTTTATCCCTCCCTGAGGACGCAGCCAAGGGGGGAGATTAGCGTCGTTAGTTTCTTCGCTCTCATTCTCATCTCCACCCGATTGGGGGGAGTCCAGCCACGAGGGTATGTCTTTATCGCTCATATATTCTCTGACTCACGATAGGAACGGTCTTGCCCGATCAACACGCGGACGCCTGTAACAATGGTCGCCAGCGCAATGCCGAGCAAAATCCCACGCGCACCCGCGCTCACCGGAACGGCAAGCAACCACGCACGCGCATCAGCAATAAAAGCGGTTTCCCGCAAGGGCAGCGCCCCGATCAAGATGATCAACAGGGACACGGTGAACAAAATGCCACCCCATGTGACGCGGCGGCGCATCAGGCGATACGCGCCGAACACCAGCGCGAACAAGACCAATCCCGCCAGCGCCGATTCGACGGCAACCTGTGCATTTTCCAGCAAAATCATGTTGGCGTCGTCAGCATTGAACAGCCACAACGCAATCACCAGCGCGGCGGTAAGGATCACGATGATGCTGTAACCCCAGTTGCCCTCCCGGTAACGAATGCGCCCGAAATGCACGCCAAACAGGTTGATAATCCCGATTAAGATGCTCACGGCAACGGTTAACAGCACAAGTTGGAGCAGAATATTGGCAAGGCTGGTCACGACACCGCCGCCAGCCAGCAAGCCCCATAAGGTGACAATCCCGAAACTCATGGCAATGGCAGTAGATAAAGTAGCGATCAAACGACGCATGGGTCAGCCTCCCCCGAAAAGCGCGTTTTTGACAGGCTCGAAAATGGCAACCAACGTAAAAATCACAATGCCAAAGATCAACAGCCAGCGGAGTGTATCCAGTGCGACCACTGCCCCACGCTGCGCGGCGTTATCGCTAAGGTACGCGCCTGCGACGAACATTTCTTCCCCGATCAAGGTTTCGCCCGCCATCGCATAGGCGACAGCTTGCCCTTGTAGGTCAACGCTGGAAGCAATGGATCCCTGTTTTTTGCGGTGGGCGGCTTCAAGAACGAGCGCCATTTCTGCGCCGAAACTGCCGAGTAGGATACTGCCGGAGACTCGCTCATCACCGAGAGTCGCGGTCAGCGCGGCGGCAAACGCAAGCGACTGCGTGCCAGAGGGATACCAGCGAATGCGGCTGCCGCTAAAACGATCTTCACGGTCACGCTGAACATAAGCGCGGCGGAGTAAGTTATAGGTCAAAGGCAGGACTGTCGGGTCACTGGCAGTGAGCAGAGAAGAATCAGCGCGGAGTGCTGTTTGATAGAACATTTCGGCACTGGCAAGCGTCAGCAGGGTGTTGCTCCCGCCGAGTCCGGTATTTGCCAGCGAAACATGCACGGGGCGATCTGCCTCTATCGCCGTGCCGACCATGTAGGGGATGGCGTCATACGCGGCGATAGGTCGCAGCGGGAAAGCATCCTTGCGCCGCCGTGCCACCAATGCGCCCTGCACGACGGTGAGCAGCGTCAGGCATAAAATGATGACCGTGATGAACTGCGTCGTGGTATCCAAACCTTAACTTTCCTCATCCAATAAAGCCCGCAGTCGCTCGACTCCGTTCGGCTGTTCGAGCATTTGTGCCAGCCCTGCGACCATTTCACGCCCGCCAAATAACCCGGCGGTAGGCTGCGCGA
>JBBQRJ010000087.1:0-13402 GCA_038214955.1 Aggregatilineales bacterium
AGCCGGAAACGGTGACTGGATGATCGCTGAGGGTTACGACAAGCTGATCGAGCATCTCGCTGAGGGTCTGGATATACGCCAGAACACGATTGTCACGGAGATTGATTGGTCAAGTACGCCCGTCAAAATCCACACAGCGAACGGTGAAACGCTCACGGCGGATCGCGTCGTGATCAGCTTGCCGCTTGGCGTGTTGAAAGCCGGACATGTCCGTTTTACACCGGAACTGCCCGCCGATAAACAGTCCGCTATCGAGAGCCTAACCATGGGTCCCGCGATCAAGCTGCTGTATCGGTTCGCCGAACCTGTGTTTGAGCCTCGTTTTCAAGCCTACTACAGCGCGATCAACCCGCCGATGTGGTGGATGATGCAGTCGGCATTCAACTCGGATGCGACGGTTGTAGTCGCGTTTGCGACGGGCGATTGGGCGACAGAACTGTTGAACAGCGGCGAACCGCTGGAATGGGGTTTGCGGTCACTTGAAACCGAAGTTGGGCGCAAGCTAACCCCGACTCACACCTGTTTGGTCAACTGGGTTGCAGATCGCTTCGCGTTGGGGGGCTACAGTGTTGCCCCGCCGGGAGCGTCGAAAATGCGGGCTGTCTTAGGGCAGCCTACACAGTCCCGCCTGTTCTGGGCGGGAGAAGCTACCGCGCATAATGCGTGGTCATCAACGGTGCATGGGGCATATATTTCGGGTCGCCGTGCAGCAAACGAAATTTTAACGTCGATAGATAGAGAACAAGAGGTGTCCAAATGATCGCCCACAAACTTAAGCCGGAAACGGCGGCTGTTGCCGTCATCCCGGCGGAACATAAGCACGCACAAGGCTTGAGCGAACTTTCCTTCAAGACTTATCACGTCGCGGCTGAGAATAAAGATAGCTGGTTCAAACCAGAAGAATATATCAGCCGAATCAACATGTTCCCCGAAGGTCAATTTGTCGCCATCCACACCCAGACTCATGAAATTGTCGGGTATACATCAGGAATGCGACTCCACTTTGATGCAACCAAGCCCCTGCTCACCAGTTGGGACGAGACTACAGGCTATGGTTGACTGACCACGCACCGCCCCGATGGGGAATGGATGTATGGTGTTGAAACACTGGTGCATCCAGATTATCAAGGCTATGGCATCGGCGGTTTGCTGATGGAACGGCGCTTTCAAACAGCACGGCGCTACAACTTACGCGGCATCGTCGGCGGCAGCTTGATCATGGACTATCACAAAGTCGCAGATCACATGACGCCAGAACAATACGTCGCAGAAATTGTTGCGGGTAGGTTGTTCGACACCAACTTGAGCAAGCAAATCAAGAAGGGGTTTCAGCCGCGCAACCCGATTCCCGACTACACCGTTTACCCGCCCTCACGCAATTATGCGATTGCGATTATCTGGGAAAACCCGTCTTATCATAAGCCGGTGGGTAAAATCATCCCGTTTAAGGTTGATCAATCGCGGTGGGCTGTCGGACGATAACCTTATGTCACAGACACTAATCGTCCCTTCTGCGCCGATGTATCTACTCGGCATGGAGGACGTTGAACATGCGAACTACGAAACATCCCGCGAACAACCGGAAGATACCCTGACGGCGAAACATTTCCTGCACCATCTGGAAATTTTCCCCGAAGGGCAGTTTGTCGCGCTGGAAATTCAGCCCGACGGGTCGCAGCGTGTGGTCGGGCTGACGGCGAGTATGCGGATTGCGTTTGATCCTGATCACCCATTCATTGAGTCGTGGCATTCCACGATTGATGATGGGTGGCTGCACAAGCATGATCCGCGTGGCGAATGGATGTACGGCGTCGAATCTGCCGTACATCCCGACTATCAAGGACACGGAATCGGCGGCAAGCTGATGCAAGCCCGCTTTGATGTCGCCAGACAATTGAACTTGCGCGGCATGGTCGCGGGCAGTGACATGGTGGGCTATTACAAAGTCGCTGAAACCCTCTCGCCCGAAGCATACATGCGCGATGTAGGGGCGGGCAAGTATTTTGACAACAACCTCAGCAAGCAGATCAAAAAGGGGTTTATGTCGATTGCGGTCATCCCCGAATATCTGCCCTATGAAAACCCCGATCAACGTTGGGGCGCGGTAATCGTGTGGCACAACCGCGATTATGATCCACGCCAACCCTCGCTATAATAGGCAGTATCGATCTAGTGAAAGCAGGTGAAGCGATGCTGCCTGATATATTGCATTTCCGCATGGAACGTCACACCGACGAAGGCGTGTATTACGTGATCTCTGGCGTAGAGATAAAGCTCGTCACCGACGGAGAAACCATCGAAGATGCGTTACATAAGTCACCTTACGCAGGGTATCAGATTGACCCCCACCCCGCTCGCTGCGCTCGCCTCCCTCCCCCGAATTCAGGGGAGGGCGCAAACAGGAGTGTGCTTGCTCCCCTCCTCGAATTCGGGGAGGGGTCGGGGGTGGGGTCAGAAATAACGATCTGCGTAAGATGCGTTACATAATCTGCGTGAGGCGGTGGAATTGTATTTTGACGGCGATCAAATAGAACAATTGCCCCGACTTGAAGTTATTATTGAGGATTTGCGCGAACATTTTTACTCTGAATAGGATGATCCCTTATGCAAACTGACCCCCTTTACAACCTATCGCCTGTATGGTCACACCTGACCACCTTTCAGCCTGTGCGCGGCGAAGGGATTTACCTGTACGACGCCAACAATAAGCGCGTCATGGACTTCACCAGCGGCATTGGCGTGACCAACACCGGACACGCGCATCCCCGCGTCGTTAAGGCGATTCAGGCACAGGCGGCGAACCTCATTCACGGGCAAATCAATATCGTGATCGCGCCGTCCGCCATTGAACTCAGCCACCTGCTCAATGAGATCACGCCGCCGGAAATCGACTGCTTTTTCCTGTCGAACAGCGGCGCAGAAGCGACTGAAGGCGCGGTCAAGCTGGCGCGACATGCCACCAAACGACCCAACATCATTGTCTTTCAGGGCAGTTTTCACGGACGCACCGCGCAGACGATGGCGATGACCACCAGCAAAACGGGTTATCGAGCGGGCTATCAACCGCTGCCCGGCGGCATTTTCGTCACACCCTTTCCCTACAGCTATCGGCTTGGCATGGATGACGAACAGGCGACAGATTACGCGCTCAACCAGCTTCACTACCTGCTCAAGTCACAGACCGCGCCCGAAGAAACCGCCGCGATTGTGATCGAACCCGTACTCGGCGAAGGCGGCTACGTCCCCGCGCCGGATCGCTTCCTGCGGGAACTGCGCCAATTGTGCAGCGAAACGGGAATCATGCTGGTGATGGATGAGGTTCAAACCGGATTTGGGCGCACGGGCAAGATGTTCGCGCTCGAACACGCGGCGATCTCGCCCGACATTATGATCATGGCGAAAGGGTTGGGCAGCGGCGTACCGATCAGCGCGATTGGCGCATCCCGCGCATTGATGGAACGCTGGCAGGTTGGCGCTCACGGTGGGACGTATGGCGGGAATGCGCTGGCAGCGGCGGCGGGAGTCGCTACGATCAACGTGATGCGCGATGAAAAGCTCCCCGAAAACGCGGCGCGGCAAGGAGATCGCCTGATGGACGGGTTAAAGTCGCTGCAAGCCGAGTTCCCGATCATCGGGGATGTGCGTGGACGCGGCTTGATGGTCGGCGTAGAGTTCACACGCGATAATCAACCCGATAAAATGGCGGCGAAAGCGGTGCAAAATGCGTGTCTCGCCAATGATCTGCTGCTGCTGACGTGCGGCACATACGACAATATCATTCGCTGGATTCCGCCGCTGATCGTCAACGGCGTGCAGATTGATGAAGCAGTGCAAATCTTCGCAGAGGCGTTAGGGACAGTCCAGTAAAAAAGCATTTAACCACAGAGAACACAGAGAACACAGAGTAAAAGAAAGAAAAGATTTGACGCAAAGGCGCGAAGTCGCAAAGACGCAAAGTGACCTTCAAATCGAGAACCGTCTTTTACTTTTAACTTTTGACTTTCAACTTTTAACTATCGGAGAGATACATTGATTCTTGAAATGGTGGTTTTGAACGTGAAGGCGGGTGAATCCCCTGCTTTTGAGGCGGCATTCGTAGAGGCATCCCCGATCATTGCGGGGTCGCCGGGATACATCCGACATGAGTTGCAAAAGTGCGTCGAAAATGCAAATCGCTATCTGCTGCTAGTACACTGGGAGACATTAGAGGCGCATACCATCGGCTTTCGCGGATCACCTGCTTATCAGGAATGGCGGGCGCGTTTACATCACTTCTATGATCCCATGCCTACTGTCGAGCATTACACGAGTTGGTTCAGCAACCCATAGCCAAAGATTTCGACGAGATGGGTGTAAGCTCACACTCATCTCAACTCCTATTCAGTTTGATCTTTGCCTAGAAAACTTGTTTGAATTTGTACATCTAAGAAATTTTCAGCAGAAACATATCTTTTTGCCAAAGCAAGGAAATCATGATTATGGCTATAAATTTTTTCAGCGCCATTCACTATTGCTGTTGCGATAATCAAAACATCGGCAATCAATTGTTTTCTCGTTGCAAACGGATTTCGGTTTCGAATGTCATCCATAATTTGCTTGATTGCTGAATCGTAACGCATTTCGGCAAACAGTCTAGCAGCACGAATATCATAGTCAACAATCATCCAATCGCTACTCAATTTAGCTAATACTTGGGCATGGTCATGTGGCGCAATTGGGACAAGAAGTTCTCCGACGATAAGGGAAGGAAGAATGATATCAACTTTTTGTTTATCAAGCCAAACAATGAAATCGCTTGCTCTTGATATGAATTGTTGGGACTGCGAATCGCTTGCACGCTTCATCACCCCCCATTGAATTATTTGAGTATCAAGACAAACTAAACTCATTCCTCTATCTCATTGTTACCGCGTATATTAGCGATATTTTCTTCAATATCGTCAATGCTCTCGTAGTAGGTTTGTGCTACCTCTGCAAACGACTCAAATGCCCTAATTACTGAAGTTTGCCGATACGGAAGTAATTGTTCAATCCTAAATTCAATAAGCGACATATCCCGTATATCCCATTGAGCTATACCACGCACACCAACACGCTGATATAGGCTTTGTGCCATTTGCCGCGCTATCTGCGTCGTCTTTACTCGACAACTAATCGTTTTTTCATCTGTAAGTCGCAACCACGCACGGGGAGGATTATCTCCACCTATTCTCATCAAGGTTCCGTAAAGACTAGTCGTGCCTTTGATGAATCTTGGCTCAACGATAATCCGTGTAGTAGGAGTAACCACTGCACGTTGTTCGCGTATCCCATTTTGCTGCCAAAATTCTGTACTAGTTGCATGATAACGATTGAATTTGCGTATATCTTTAAGTGCATCAACAGCAGGGGTTGGCAGTGACGAGTAATCACCAGTTGAAATTGCACTCGTAGCAAGTTCAAAAGCATGGCTTACTTCGACTTCGTATTTTGAAACAAAAGTATTTATTAGGCTACCTTGTGTAATTGAAGCCAATCCCAGTATCACGTCTTCTTCTCTTAAACCAAGTTCTGGATTATCTCTAACAACAATGGAAGCGATCAACTGCTCCACTGACATTAGGAATGCAGCAATATCTCTTGGGCTAACAGGCTCTGCACCAAAGTCCTTGCCAATTATTCGAAGTTGAATTGAATATTGTTCAGTCATAGGAATCAAGAACACACGTTCTGTTTAATACAATAATTGTAGCACAATTATTGTGTCAATGGCAATTGGAGCATTGATAAATCTCAAACACCCACACCTGATAGCCCGTCTGCCTAACTGTCCCCGCCAGACCAGATGCGCCAGCGTTTCACCCAGCGCGAAGCGCATCTCGCAAGCCGGATAGCCGCCCAAAGTTAAACAGCGATCCGGCGACCTCAAACGAGATTGCGCCATTGCACCGACTGCTTAGGAACGGCTGCGTAGCTGCGGGAAACGGTCACGGTTTCTCGCTGCGCCACCCGATGTACCGCCAATATCGGTGAGAAACGCGATAATCAGCAATATCCATTCCAAGCCTTCGACGCCGCCGGGCGCAAGCAGCACATAGGCTAATACCGTCCAGGGCAAGAACAGGATGCCGATGCAAGGCAAAATCGCATTGTCAAAGGTGACGTTCCAGCGTGCTTGATCCGTCAGCGCCCATACAAATGCCGCCGCACGAGGACCAATGATGAAAAGAATTGTAATCAGACAGCACATGATTTCCCCCCTAGAAATATCGGTTCATTTAAAGCACAAACGAAGCGAGATCGAGCCTAATGTCTGCTAGATCGCTTCAAACTGCCACATTTGATCGCCCGTCTGACTAATTGTTCCCTGCCCAACCAGATATTCCAGATGTGCCAGCGTTTCGACCAGCGCGAAGCGCATCTCGTGAGCGGACAAGCGATCAAAGTTAAATAATATACGTGCAATATCGAAAGCAGTTGCACCCTTGCCTACCGCATCGGCGCATTTAGCGAGTCGTTCCTCGTGGTGATGCAGCAGTTCACCCACACGCCCGCCCCAATCGGTGATGAGCGCCTTGTGTCCCGGTAGCGCCAGCGTCACATCGAGATCACGCAAACCGCGCAGCGAGTCCATGAAGCGCCCCAGCGGATTCGGATCGGTATCCACCCACAAACCGATATTCGGTGTGATCTTCATCAGCACATGATCGCCCGACAAAATCAGTTTTTCAGCCGGATCGTAGAACATCAGCAAGCCGTCGCTGTGACCGGGCGCGTGAATCGCCGTGAAGTCGCGCCCACCCATGCGAATCGACGTGCCATAGGCGATATGCTCCACATGATCGGGATGCGGAAACGTCATTTGCCGCGTTGATTCGATGCCGCCGATCACCTTGTCGATCACATCAGCGGGGACGCCGCCTTGCTGCATCTGTGCGATGATCAGCGGGGCGCGGCGTTCGCCTTCAATCCACGTCATGACCGCGCCGCGTGCCTCGCGTTCGCTCATTCGCACAGGCGCACCCGTCAGCGATTGAAACCAGCCCGCCATGCCATAGTGATCGGGGTGCATGTGCGTCAAAACGATTTGCGTGATGTTGTTTGGCATGATGCCGAGCGCGTCAAATGCGGATCGCCAGATCGCTTCGGCTTCGGGGCGATTCAACCCGGTATCAACGACTGTCCAACCGCCATCCCCTTCCAGCAAATAGCAGTTGACGATCCGCAAAGCGAACGGCAGCGGAATCTGCACCTGATAGATTCCTTCTGCAACGGGGATAACCGGGTCGGGTAGGGTCATAAAAACACCTCTATGTTATTTTAAACCTCACCCCCAACCCCTCTCCAAGTGGAGAGGGGAGAAAACCGCGTTTTGAAGTCCCTCTCCAAGTGGAGAGGGATTTAGGGTGAGGTTGATTTTCCATTCTAAACGAGTTTTGAACAAAAACGGCACTTCAACGCATATAGCTATAGAGCAAGTTGAAGGAGATCAAGAAGATGCTGCAAACCGAGCGAGACATGATGTTGATGGAACAACGCAAGACCGAACTCTTGCGAAAGGCGCGGATTCAACAGCTTTTCGGCGAAATCGAACAAACGCCGATGGGGGATCGGCTGCTTCACTTACTTGGTGATTTGATGATTTCAGGTGGAAATCGCCTTAAGAAGACACGTTCTGCTGGCGGACAGCTTCGCATCCGTACCGCCTACAAACCTTAGCGAATGACCGGACGATCCCCGCATGGGTCGCCCGATTCACCCTGACGTAGTTCGTCCACTGCAACGGCTCGATCCAATGGATCGAGCCGTTCGCATTCTAGCGCGTGGCAACAAAAAACCCCGATCAGTGTTGATCGGGGCTGCTGTGCCGCAAGCCGGACTTGAACCGGCGACCCATGCATTTTCAGTGCATTGCTCTACCAACTGAGCTACCGCGGCGCATTAGAGAAGAGTATAGCGGACGCTTCACAACGGGTCAAGAGTTGGTTTATGCAACCTCACCCTGTCTCTCTGCGTTCGATTCCCCCTCTCCTTTTTCGGAGAGGGGGTTAGGGGGTGAGGTCATTACGTCAAATAATCGCGCAGTTGCCGACTCCGGCGCGGGTGACGCAGCCGACGCAGCGCACGCCCTTCAATCTGGCGGATACGTTCGCGGGTCAAGCCGAATTTCTGCCCGACTTCCTCTAGCGTGTGGCTTTTGCCATTCAACAAGCCGAAGCGCAAGCGCAAAATCCGGGCTTCGCGGGGAGTCAGCGTGTTCAACAACGACTCGATCTTCTCGCGCAGCATCTTGTCATGGACGCTTTGCACAGGAGACGGCACGCTGTCGTTTTCGATGAAATGCCCAAATTCGCTGTCGTCATCCTCACCAACGGGACGCTCAAGGCTCAACGGCTGCCACGAGACGCGCAGCATCCAGCGGACTTTACGCGGGTCAATTTTGAGTTCGGTGGCGATTTCTTCCGGTGACGGCTTACGTCCAAATTCCTGTTCGAGTTTGCGGGCGGTACGATACAACCGCCGGATTCGATCACTCATGTGGACAGGAACGCGGATCGTGCGCCCCTGGTCGGCAATCGAACGGGTGATTGTCTGGCGAATCCACCATGTCGCGTAAGTGCTAAAGCGGAAGCCGCGCCGATAATCAAATTTTCCGACGGCTTTCATCAAACCGAGGTTGCCTTCCTGAATCAGGTCAAGGAAGGGGACGCCGCGCTGCATATACTTTTTGGCAATCGACACAACCAGACGTGTATTCGCCTTGACCAGATGGTCGCGGGCGGCGAGTCCGTCTGCAACCGTGTGCTGCCATTCGACGGCTCGTTTGTGCGCGGGGTCTTTCTTGAGTTTGCGGGCGGCTTCTGCGCCTAGTTCAAGGCGCTTTGCCAAATTAACTTCTTCTTCGGTATTTAATAACGGCACACGCGCCATTTCTTTGAGGTACAACCCGACGGTATCGCTGTGCATCGACCCGTCCATCACAAAATCGTCATCGCCGTACAGGTCTTCGTCGTCTGCTTCTGCTTCATCGCTGAGTTCATCGTCCGCCCACAATTCATCGGTGGGTTCGTCCTCCTCGAACTCGTCAGCTTCTACGTTGATGTCTTCATCAAAAAAATCCGCGTCTGGCATAAACCCTAACTGTGAATCATAAGTACTATCGTAGTCGCTCAAGGCATTTCCCCTAAGACTAAGATTAAACAGCAGGCAAATTAGATTTGTTGACTAGCTTTTTAGCGGTCGAGCAGCTGCTTTAGTTTTGCCATTCGTGGATCGATTTCTGCTTCGTGAGCGTGGTTCGACTCATGATTCAGGTTCGCTCCACATTCAGGACACAAGCCTTTACAATCTGGCTTGCACAGCCCGCCCCATGTATCTGCGATGAGTGCCTCGGCACGCACGAGCGGCGCAAGGTCGAGGATAGCATCCTCGCCAATGCTGAACTCTCCGGCTACCGACGCGGGGTAGGTATACAGTTCTTCAATAGTGATGGTCAAGTCTTGGGCAATCGGGTCAAGGCAGCGGTAACACTCGCCTTCCAAACCGACATGCAGTTCCCCTTGCACCAAAACGCCTTCTTTTGTCCGGCTCAGGCGTAGATCACCACGGATATACGACAGGTCAACATCGTCAGAGACGCGCACAGGCGGAACATCAAACGATGTTTCGTGTGCATAGCTCGGTCCTGCGCTGAGGACAAAACCAACATTGAGTTTGAGTACCCGATTACTTACATAACCGTTCGTGTATTGTTTCACGGCTACCACCGGAGAAAAGAGTTGTGTTACATTAAACCAACATACATAACAAGGTATAGGACTTTCGGGTTTGTGTCAATATGTGGGACAACTTTACATACCATATTCAAACCCTAGCGGGGTAGTTCTTTGGTCATGTAGATGATTTTCCCCTTGTATGCGTTTTTGTAGGGACGCGAACCATCGCGTCCATTCATTCGTTCAAACCGTAAAAAAAGAGATTACAGCGGGCATTCTTGCGTCACAGCGCGACTATAACCTCGCAGTGAACCTCGCGGGTAGGCGCTCCCGTGATGCTGGCGACGGTTGCCCCCGGTTCCACATCCAACTGAAAGATAGACTTTCCCGTCTCTGACCCGTTGAATGCCACATACATTTCGAAGGCGGGGTAAGTTTCGACCATGCCGTCAAAGCCAATCGTGGCGTTGCTGGCATCCCAATTGAACGCCACCTTGATCGTGCCATACAAATCGACGTTTGGTGACAGTTTGACGTTAGCGACCTTCAAACAGGGGTTCTTCGAACTTGCTTTCAAATCGATAGTAAACATTTGCCCACCGTCCGCTGCGACGAAATTCTCAAAGCGCATGTTGTCGGTATCGGCATGAGCGCGACATTTTTCTGCACCGGTTGCACACTCAATTTCAATCGTTTCGTAACAATGGTGAAACTCGTAGACCATCTTCTTTTTGACGACATCAATCTCAACTTCGGAATGCATTCGCGCAGGGGCGTGCAGTTCCGGGCTAAACGTGCGGTCATCGGTGAGAAAGCAGCGATTCACAACCCACAGCGTCGTCAACATAGTTTTGCCCGCGTGTTCACCCTCTTTCACGATTTCTGCGCCCACATAGGTAGACGGGATGAAAGCGTTAATCCACAATTTGAACGTGTGAATACGTGTGGTACCACTTGGTTGATCAATCATCTTCACTCCTTATCATTTCAGTTGAGATTACAATTGATGATTATATCACACAGAGAGCGTGGGCTGAGAAATAGTTAAGCATCTGGTGACAGTTAACAGGTATGATATAATCGCCCGCCGTAACCCAATTCAAAGGCGATAGACAATGCAAACGAAATCGGCGACAAAACCCTATACGCCGAATGCAAAACAGCTTACCCTCAGCGTCTTGATCCCCTGTTACAACGAGGTCGATACGATTGAACCCGTTTTAGATCGGGTTGAGGCGGTGGGGCTGGCGGATCAAATCGTGATCATCGACGACGGTTCAACCGATGGCACGCTGGAAGTTCTGCGGGCGATTGAAGCTCAAAACCGCCCCAACCTGCACATCGTTTATCACGCACATAACCAAGGCAAAGGCGCGGCGCTGGTCACAGGCTTTAAACACGCAACTGGCGACATTTTCCTCATTCAGGATGCCGATTACGAGTATGACCCGCGTGAGTATGCCACGTTGCTCAAACCGCTCAACGAGGGACTCAGCAGCGTCGTGTATGGGTCGCGCTTTTTAGGCGGTCCGCGCAAGGCAATGAATTTCTGGAACATGGTTGCCAACAAAATCCTCACCCTCACGACGAACGTCCTGTATAACTCCATCCTCAGCGATATGGAGACCTGCTACAAGGTGTTTCGGCGCGAAGTGGTCGAAGGCATGGTGATCCACGCCAAACGCTTCGAGTTTGAACCCGAATTCACTGCGAAGGTACTCAAGCAGGGGATTCGCATCTACGAAGTGCCGATCTCATACAATGGGCGCGAATGGACAGAAGGCAAGAAGATCAAGTGGACAGATGCCCCTATCGCCCTATGGACGTTGATCAAATATCGATTTGTTGACTGAATGAGCCAACACATTCGTCGTTACGCGCTTTATCTTCATGTTCTCGCGCTGTTGATCGTCGTTGCTATTAGCGCGGCGATGGTGCTTGTTCCCGGTGGACGGGCGATCAATGCTGCGTTGAATAACAGCAGCATCAGCCTTTCTGTAGACCGGCAAACCGTGTTCGCCGCCGGTGATTGTGTCCGGTTTCAATGGCATGTCGAAGGGGTACGCGAAGTCTATTTAGACGACAATCCGACAGTGGGCGAAGGCGATCAGCAAGTATGCCTACAGGCAGAAACATCGCCCGTGCTGCGCGTTGTTTTGCCCGACAACAGCGTAAACGAGTACACAATCCCCGTTGCGTTTTTCATTCGACAACCTGCCGCGCTGTTCCTCGCGTTGATCGCGGTCATCATCGTGATTTCGTTTGCTGCGCTGGCGATACTACCGCGTATGACACCCGTGACGGGGGGTGCAACCGCCTCAACAGGTTGTTTACAGCGCGGGTTGATGATTATCGGCGTGATCGCTCTCAGCGTGATGGCGGCGGCATTCGTGCTGGAAATGGTGCTGCGAGTCGTTTTTACCTCTTTCGGCACCGAGTCGGATCGAATCAGCTATGTCTATACCCGTGAACAGGCGGCAACGTATGATCTCAATGTGCTTGCGCTGCCATTTGTGGAGTATGCCTTATCGCCAGAACGCGAGGGGCATAACGCGCTTGGTTATCGGGGTGATGAAGTTGACCCCGTAAAACCGGAAGGTGTGTATCGCATTGTCGCATTAGGCGATTCATCCACCTATGGCGCGACTGAAGAAGACGAGTCTTACCCCGTGTGGCTGGAACGCACGCTCCACGACACCTATGGGCTGACGAATGTCGAAGTCATCAACGCGGGGGTTCACGGCTATACGACATGGCATACGTTTGTCAATTTCGCCTTCCGTGTGATCGAGCTTGACCCCGATTTAGTGATCTTCTACCAATCGGTCATCGATGTTACAGGGCGCACGGCGAACCCCAACTGCTATCGCGGCATCAACCCGCTGCGCGGGCTTGATCCACGTAACGAGCTTGCCAGCAACTACAATGAGGGGACGTTCAGCGTCAGCAGTCTGTACCGCTATCTGACGATCCGGCTGGGCTTGGAAATTGATCCGGCAGAGGATCGCGCAGTGACAGTTCACGCCAACGTACCCTGTGATGAGGGTATCGAACGCACGGACGCTGAAAATGTGGCGCTCAACCCGCCCGTTTACTATGAACGCAATATCCGCAGTTTGATCGGCGTGGCACAAATTCACGGAATCGACGTGATGCTGAGTACGTGGGCGTATCCTACATCCTCAACAACCGTTGAACCGTACTGGCGTGACGCAACCAACGAGCATAACGAGATCGTGCGCGGGCTTGCCGACGAATACGATCTCCTGTTCATGGACTATGCCGCGCTTGCGCCCACTGACCCGAACCTGTGGATTGATAATTTGCATCTGAATGGTGACGGGTCACGCCAGCAAGCGGAAACCTATGCGGCGTACCTCACCGCGCAAAACGTGATTCCCGTGCCTTAAGCTGCCATGCTCAATCTTTCAACAGATCGTTAAATTCATCAACTGTGAGGTCAGCATCTCGAATGATTTTGCGTAACATGCCAACCTTGATTTCTCTGTGGTTTGGAACTGTTACCCGCCCTGCCGGATCATCACGAATGAGGGTGATATGACTTCCGCGCTGTCTATCCACTTCAAACCCAATGCGTTGAAGCGCACGAATACAGTCACGCGCAGAAACGGATGATAATTTGCTCATACTGTAGCGAGTTGAATGGGTTGAAAATCCTCTGGCACTTCCTCTCCATGCGCGATCAT